>JBBSDC010000083.1:0-18250 GCA_038249705.1 Bacteroidales bacterium
GGACAGTAAAAGTCAACATGTCACTTTGCAAGTTAATTTGATGCTACCTATGAGAGTATCAGGATAAACCTATTCCCCACAAAAATCATCCAGCTTCAAAAAACAACAAAATTTCCCCATTCAAAAAAAAAGTTGCCCTAAAGTTTTATTATCCCAAACCTATTTCTAATCTTTGTCAATTGTTTAACAGCAACAAAATTTAAGTGTAACCAACACAAAATCACATGAAAGCAGCAACCACTAAAGACACACCTATCGATTTTGATATCGTAACCGACAAGATGAAAGAGCTGAATGTTCAGTCAGTCGGCAAAGCCACAATCAGGGAAATCAAGCGTCTTGTCGATAATATTGAAGCCGCTTCGGGCAAAAAATTTATCCGCATGGAAATGGGTGTGCCCGGATTGCCACCGGCAAAAATAGGAACGGATGCCGAAATTGAAGCGTTACAAAGAGGTGTTGCTGCTATTTATCCTGATATTGATGGTATTCCTTCTCTAAAAAAGGAAGTTTCATCCTTTGTTAAAAACTTTCTGGATATTGATGTTGATGCCGCCGGTTGTATTCCTACTGTTGGTTCCATGCAGGGCGGTTTTGCCTCGTTTATGACGCTTTCGCGGATGAACATTGGTAAAGACACCACCTTGTTTATTGATCCGGGATTTCCGGTTCACAAACAGCAGCACCGGGTTTTGGGCTATAAATTCGAGAGTTTTGATGTGTACGAATACCGCGGCGAAAAACTTCGTGCAAAACTCGAATCGTATTTTGAGAAAGGGAATATTCATTCGGTTTTATACTCAAACCCCAATAACCCCTCGTGGATTTGTTTTACCGATCAGGAGCTTCAAATCATAGGCGAATTGGCAACTAAATATAATGTAGTAATTCTGGAGGATCTCGCCTATTTCGGGATGGATTTCCGCAAGGATTATAGCAAACCCGGCGTTCCGCCATACCAGCCAACTGTGGCTAAATACACTGATAATTACATACTTCTGATCAGCAGCTCAAAAGCATTCAGTTATGCAGGTCAGCGCATAGGGATGATGGTTATCAGCAATAAACTTTTTAACACACATGCGCCGGATTTGTTACGGTACTACTCCAGCGACCAGTTTGGCCGTGCCATGATTTTCGGAACCGTTTATTCTTTAAGTTCCGGCACGGCACACTCGGCTCAGTATGCGCTTGCAGCCATTCTGAAAGCAGCAAACGAAGGGAAATTTAATTTCGTAGAGCAGGTTAAGGAATACGGTGAGAAAGCCAAAATCATGAAAAAGCTGTTTCTCGATAACGGATTCACAATTGTTTACGATAAAGATATTGACCAGCCTATTGCTGATGGTTTTTACTTTACAATCGCTTATCCTGGATTCGACGGACCCGATTTGATTGAGGAACTTTTATATTACGGAATCAGCGCCATTTCCCTCTCCATTACCGGAAGCGAGCATACGGAAGGACTCCGGGCCTGTGTTTCGTTGGTAAAACGTACCCAGTTTCCTGATCTTGAATTCCGTTTGAAAAAGTTTAACGAGCATCATCCGGTGGTTTAAACAGTACTAAAAGATGTAAAGAAATACTATAATTAAATACCATAATTAATGGATTGATAAATCCGGAGCCGCATAAGTTCCGGTTTTTTTTTAAATTTCCTGATCAATCGTTTTTATTTCCCGTCGCCCAGCCCAGGATGATCAGTGAAATTTTTATTTATTATCAAATAAATCCCAAATACCTGACATCTTTCAAAATAATATTCCAAACAATTTAAACTCATTTTAAATTACCATCTTTATTTACGATTGTCATATTAAAAACACTTCAGAATAGCAATAAATATCTACCTTCGCCCTCACAATTCAGTGAAACTCTTAATTATTATGGCAAAGATAAAAGGCGAAATTGTTGTTGATGTCGAAAGGTGCAAAGGATGCGAAGTATGCATTCCTGCTTGTCCTGAAGATGTTATAGCTATGGCAAAACACGTAAACAGAAAAGGATATCATTATGCAATGCCAACTAACGATATGTGCACCGGTTGCACAAATTGTGCGGTGGTTTGCCCGGATGGTGCAATTACGGTTTACCGCAAGAAATTTATTGATTAAGCATAAAAAACTAACCTAAGCATGAAAGAATTACGGTTAATGAAAGGAAATGAAGCTTTTGCAGAAGCTTGCATCCGTGCCGGAGCTGATGGGTATTTCGGATACCCTATTACGCCTCAGTCGGAAGTAATGGAATACCTTATGTCTCAGAAAACGCATGAGCGTACCGGTATGGTTACATTGCAGGCTGAAAGCGAAATAGCTGCCATAAATATGGTTTACGGAGGAGCGGGTTGCGGAAAACGCGTGCTCACTTCATCGTCGAGCCCCGGAATGAGTTTAAAACAAGAAGGAATTTCATACATTGCTGGAGCTGAGTTACCTTGCCTGCTGCTTAACGTTGTTCGTGGCGGACCAGGTCTGGGCACAATCCAGCCAGCACAGTCCGACTATTTCCAAAGCACAAAAGGCGGTGGCCACGGCGATTACAGGCTTATTGTCCTTGCACCTTCATCGGTACAGGAAATGGCCGATTTTGCAGGTCTGGGCTTTGAACTGGCTTTTAAATATCGTAATCCGGTATTAGTTTTGTCGGATGGCGCTATTGGTCAGATGATGGAAAAAGTTTACCTGGACGAACAGAAACCACGCTTCACCGAAGAAGAAATCAGGAAGAATACGCCATGGGCTACCATTGGCAAAACTCCCGACCGGGATCATAATATTATAACTTCCCTCGATCTGGATTCGTTGAAGATGGAACAGCATAACCATGATCTGCAGGCGAAATACCGCAAGATGGAAGAAAACGAAGTGCGTTACGAAAAGATTTCATGTGATGATGCTGAATATCTTTTTGTCGCTTATGGCACCAGCGCCCGTATCTGTCAGAAATCAATTCAACTGGCACGTGCCGAGGGAATAAAAGTCGGACTTCTGAGACCAATTACACTGTTCCCATTCCCAAAGAAACCAATTAAGGAAATGGCTGCTCAGGTAAAAGGAATACTTTGTGTTGAAATGAGCGCCGGACAAATGATTGAAGACGTTCAACTGGCAGTTGAAGGCCGCATAAAGGTTGATCATTTCGGCCGTTATGGTGGAATTGTACATTCGCCTATAGAAATAGTGGAAGCATTGAAGAAACAAATTATCGGAGGATAAGGAATATGGCAGAATTTAAAACAAACCCTGAAATATTACAGCCTGAAAACGTTGTTTACAAACGTACTGAGCTTCTTACCAAAAAGGATCTTAGCTATTGCCCCGGCTGCGGACATGGTACTGCTCACCGTATCATCATGGAAGTTATTGAGGAAATGGGAATCCAATCCGAAACCATTGCTGTAGCTCCTGTTGGATGCTCGGTGCTGGCTTATGATTTTATGGACGTCGATATTCAACAGGCTGCTCACGGTCGGGCTCCTGCTGTTGCAACAGCAATTAAACGACTGTTTCCGAATAAATTCGTTTTCACCTACCAGGGTGACGGCGACTTAGCTGCAATCGGCACTGCTGAAACCATTCATGCATGCAACCGCGGTGAGAATATCACTATCTTTTTCATTAACAACGGTATTTATGGAATGACCGGCGGTCAAATGGCTCCTACCACTCTACCGGGAATGAAATCAAGCACCTCACCGTATGGACGCGATGTTGCCACCATGGGTAATCCGCTGAAAATGACTGAGCTTGTTGCTCATTTGCCGGGAACATATTATGTAACCCGCCAGGCAGTTCATTCACCTTCAGCAGTTCGCAAAGCTAAGAAAGCAGTTCGTAAAGCCTTTGAAAATCAGAAGCTTAACAAAGGAATTTCATTTGTCGAAATTGTTTCGAACTGTAACTCAGGTTGGAAAATGACCCCGCTGCAATCGAACGAGTGGATGGTTGACAATATGTTCCCCTACTACCCTATTGGCGATATTAAAGTAAGTGACGATAAATAAATTCCGGAACAAGCAAAGTATTAAATCTGAAAACAATGACTGAAGAAATAATCATAGCCGGTTTTGGCGGCCAGGGAGTTCTCTCGATGGGAAAAATCCTTGCATACTCCGGAATAATGCAGAACAAAGAAGTGAGCTGGATGCCATCGTACGGTCCCGAAATGCGCGGCGGTACTGCAAACGTTACGGTAATTATCAGCGACGAACGCATCAGTTCGCCCATCCTTAACGAATACGATACAGCTATTATCCTGAACCAGCAGTCGATGGATAAATTTGAAAATTCAGTAAAAAAAGGTGGATTGCTTATTTATGATCCGAATGGAATTGTCCGTCATCCTGAAAGGAAAGACATCAATATCTACACCATCGAAGCTGCTGAAATGGCCGGTAAACTCGGACTCTCAAAAGTTTTCAATATGATAGTTCTTGGTGGATTCCTGAAACTGAAACCTATAGTGGATATGGAATACATACATAAAGGGCTTGAGAAATCACTTCCTGCCCGCCACCATGTAATGATTCCTGAAAATGAAAAAGCCATTGAAACCGGTAAAGGACTTATAACTCCTGTTCTCGTTTTAAATTAACAATTGATTTTCAATTTATTATCAGAAACCGCCAAATAAACGGCGGTTTTTTTTGTTTTTTGGTTTATACAAAAACCTGACATACTGAAAGCCGGGTGAAAACTGTAATTTTGCCGGATGACATATTCAAGGGATGAGTTGAAGGAGTATCTGGAGGAAAAAGTTATTTTCTACAATCAACCTACTTTTATTGCGGAAGATCCAATCAGTATTCCACATCTTTTCACAAAAAAGGAAGATATTGAAATTGCCGGTTTCCTTTCCGCCACTTTAGCCTGGGGGCAAAGGGTTACCATAATAAATAAAAGTCGTGAACTTCTGAAACGAATGGAAAATTCGCCATTTGATTTTGTCAGTAATGCCTCTGAGAATGAAACAGGCACACTTTCATCCTTTGTGCACCGGACTTTTCAGGGAGAAGATTGCATTTATTTTTTACATGCTTTGCAGCAGATTTATAAAAATAAAGGTGGATTAGAAACCGCTTTCACAACAGGGTATCTTTATAATCAATCAATTAAAGAAACCATTCACCATTTCAGAGAACTTTTTTTCGGCTTTGAGCATCTTAATCGGACACGGAAGCATATTCCTGATCCAGTGACAGGTTCTGCGGCCAAACGCTTGAATATGTATCTGAGATGGATGGTTAGAAAAGATAATAAAGGAGTTGATTTCGGAATCTGGAAAAACATTAACCCGGCTCACCTAATGTGCCCGCTCGATCTTCATTCAGGAAGAGTAGCCCGGCAACTTGGTTTACTAACCCGCAAACAGGACGACTGGCAGGCGGTTGAAGAATTAACTGCCAATTTGCGTACTTTTGATGCTGCTGATCCGGTGAAATACGATTTCGCACTTTTTGGATCCGGCATAAACGAAAAACAATAAATTATAAAGATAACTATGAAATTGACTGATATTCAGAAATATATAAATGGTAACCAAGCAGTTTTGCTGTATTTTTATAACGATAGCTGTGCCCCTTGTAAAGTATTAAGACCAAAAGTGCAGGAAATGGTGGAAACCGGTTTTCCGGAAATGAAATTCATGCTTATTAATGCAGAACAATTTCCGGCAACGGCAGCATCATACGGAGTTTTCGCATCGCCAACCATTATCGTCTTTTTTGAAGCAAAAGAATACATACGGGAAAGTAAAAACATAGCAATCAGCGAATTGCATGACAAAATAGACAGAATTTATAGTATGATTTTTTAGACCATTTATATTTAATCCATTTTATAAAAATATCAAACAGGCATTTCACTTTTAACGAAAGAAAATAATTTATCGTCGCCAACTTGAACAATAGGTATATAAATGGTGTTTTATGTTTAACAATTAGAAAAAATAATTAAACATAATAATTACACAAAATGAAAACCTTTTCTATAGCAATGATAATGCTTCTCTCAGGATTACTGAGTTTTGCTCAACAAACAAATTTCCATAGTTTTAAGACTAAAACGATTGACGGCAAAGCATTTGACCTTGCAAGCCTGAAAGGGAAAAAAGTCCTTGTTGTAAATACAGCTTCAAAGTGTGGATTAACGCCACAATACAAAGATTTACAGGAACTTTACATGAAATATGGCGGTGATAAGTTTGTGATAATAGGTTTCCCGGCAAATAATTTTTTAAGCCAGGAACCAGGTTCCAATTCCGAAATAAAGCAGTTTTGTACTGATAATTATGAAGTTACTTTCCCTATGATGCAAAAAATATCAGTAAAGGATGATGACATCGATCCAATTTACAAGTGGCTGACATCCAAATCACTAAATGGTAAAATGGATGCTGAAGTAAGTTGGAATTTCCAAAAATTTATGATTGATGAAAACGGTAATTTTGTTGATATGGCTTCCCCTCGGACAAAGCCTTCGGACGAAAAAATTATTAAATGGATAACATCCAAATAGTAGAAACAATAAGATTGAAATTCATACATTGCCGGTTTAAAGAAATTTAAACCGGCTTTTTTTAGCTACAAATTGATAAAAATTTATTTCTAAAGTATAACACGTAATAAATAGATATATCTAATTGATATTGATAAATATATGAAATATTTACAAATTGAGAAAACAGCTTAAAACTACACTTTCACGATTACCATTCAGTTAAAAATGGAATCATAGCCTACAAAATTTTCCCTTGTATTGATAATAATGCATATTTTTATAGATTGGATTTTAAGAACCTATTATGGACAATTTTAAAGATTCGCGAACAGCTCCGAACGTAATGCAGGCTTTTGCCATTGAAACTCAGGCCATTCAAAAATACCTTTGGTATGCAAAAATTGCAGCAAAGGAAGGTTATCAGCAAATGGCAGCTATTTTAATTGAAACTGCTGAGCAGAAAAAGTCGCATACCAAAACATTATTCAGGTTTCTCGAAGGCTGCGAACTCGAAATAACAAGCAGTTTTAAAGCAGAACCTTTAGCCGGTACTCTCGAAAATCTGAAAGCAGCATGCGAAGCAGAAGAACGTCAACACGAGCAATTATTCGCTGATTTTGAATCAGTTGCCTGGGAAGAAGGATATAAACAAATTGCTACCAAACTGAAATTGTTCCGGCAGATAAAGGCGTTTTATGCTGAACGTTTCGGAAAGCTGGTCGAAAATATTGAAAATGGAACTGTTTTCAAAAACGACAAAAAGGTGAAATGGGTCTGTAGGAAATGTGGCTTTATTTATGAAAGCGACAGGGCACTGAAAAACTGTCCGGGGTGCGAACATCCGCAGGCATATTTCGAAATTCTGGCCGAAAATTATTAGAACCACGCAACATTGAAACCCTTATTTTTGTTACAAATATAAAACACGCAAAATACTACACAGACATGGCGGTCAAAACTATAAAAAAAATACATCAGGAAACTTCACAGGCTTTTGATAAACAGCAAATTTTAAACGATTACCGCACTGCGAACGAAAGCAGGCAGGCAAGTCTTTTAGGGCGGCGCGAAGTGCTTACCGGCAAAGGGAAGTTTGGTATTTTTGGCGATGGTAAAGAAGTAGCTCAGCTCGCAATGGCAAAGGTTTTCCGCAATGGCGACTGGCGCTCAGGATATTACCGCGATCAAACTTTTATGCTCGCTGCCGGAATGATGAGTATTGAGGAAATTTTTGCACAGATATACGGAGACACCGATGCCGAATTCAATCCCATGAATGCCGGGCGACTGATGAACAATCACTTTGCAACCCGCAGCCTTGATAAAAAAGGAGAATGGAAAAACCTCACAGAACAAAAGAATTCATCGGCTGATATTTCGCCCACAGCAGGACAAATGCCTCGTTTGCTGGGACTTGCGCTTACCTCAAAATTGTTTCGCAACAACCCGGAATTAGCACATCTTACTAATATTTCGAAAAACGGCGATGAAGTCGCTTTCGGAACCATTGGCGATGCAAGCACAAGTGAAGGGCATTTCTGGGAAACCATCAACGCCGCCGGTGTTTTACAGGTTCCACTGGCAATGTCGGTATGGGACGATGGTTTTGGTATTTCCGTTCCTAATAAACTGCAGACAACCAAATCGAGCATTTCGGAAGTTCTCAAAGGATTTGAAAAAACAGATGACAAGGATGGTTTTATAATACTCAAGGCTAAAGGCTGGGATTATTCCGCTTTATGTAAAATATATGATGAAGGCGTTGATTACTGTCGTAAAAACCATGTTCCGGTATTGTTTCATATCACAGAAGTAACACAACCACAGGGACATAGCACCTCCGGATCGCACGAGAGATACAAATCAACCGAAAGGCTCGAATGGGAAAAAGAGTACGACTGTATTTTGCAGATGCGTAAATGGATTATTGATAAAAGTATAGCTTCAGATGAAGAACTTAATACTATTGAAAAAGAAGCTGTTGAGCGGGTAAAACAAGCCAGAAAAACTGCCTGGAATAACTACCAGAAACCATTAAATCAGCTTCGTGATGAATTTCTGAAAATTGCTGATGTAACCACATGTAATTGTGCCAAAACCCAGAAAATCAATGCAATTAAAGAAGATTTGCGACAAGTTGCCGATCCAATCCGTAAAGATATTATGTCGGCGGCAAAAAAAATATTACGCCTGATTTGTGATTCATGCAGCAACCCCGAAAATTCGTTAAAAATCAATGTCTCCACATGGCTAAAAAAGGAACTTTTAGTCAGCAGCGAAAAATTTAACACCTTTCTTTACAGCAATTCCGAAGAATCAGCTTTAAAAGTAGTTCCTGTAGCTCCCATTTACACAGAAGATGCTTTAATGGTTCCCGGCCGCGAGATTTTACGTGATAATTGGGACAATCAGTTTGCGAAAAATGATAAGATCGTAATGTTTGGGGAAGATGTTGGCCAAATCGGAGGTGTTAACCAAACCTATGAAGGCTTGCAAACCAAGTACGGCGAAAACCGGATTTTTGATACCGGTATACGGGAAGCAACTATTATCGGTCAGGGTATTGGAATGGCAGTCAGAGGATTACGTCCGATTGCCGAAATCCAGTATTTTGATTATTTACTTTACGGTTTACAACTGATGAGTGATGATCTGGCCACTTTGCAATACCGAACCCGCGGTGGACAAAAAGCACCAATGATCATTACAACCCGCGGACACCGTTTGGAAGGAATATGGCATTCCGGCTCACCTCTCAGCATGGTAATTAACAGCATTAGAGGGATTTATGTACTTGTTCCGAGAGACATGACCAGGGCTTCAGGCTTTTACAATACCATGCTTCAATCGGATGAACCAGCTTTGATCATTGAACCGCTGAATGGATACCGCCTTCGCGAAACACGACCTTCGAACATCGGTGAATTCCGTATTCCTGTTGGAGTTCCGGAAGTAATTGAAACCGGTACCGATGTAACTCTTGTAACCTATGGCTCATGTGTACGAATTGCCCAGGATACCGTAGCTCAGCTTCGCGATTTCAAAATTTCAGTCGAACTTATTGATGTGCAGTCGCTTGAACCATTTGATATCCATCATATGATTGCTGAATCGCTCAAAAAAACAAACAAAATTGTTTTCTTTGACGAAGATGTCCCTGGAGGTGCAACGGCTTATATGATGCAGAAAGTTCTGGAAGAACAGAAAGGATTCCAGTATCTGGATGCTGAGCCACAAACAGTTACTGCTCAGGCTCACAGGGCAGCCTATGGAACCGATGGGGATTATTTCTCAAATCCAAATGCCGAAGATGTTTTCGATTGTATTTATAACCTGATGCACAATTATAATCCGGTAAAGTATCCTAAAATATTCTAAATCAGCATTCTTCTTTGGAATACTAAAAAATCAGAACCCTATCACCAACCGGATTGATAGGGTTTTGATTTATATTAAACAACAGATTTGAGCCAGCTAAATTATCCAACAGTTTCTATATCCTTTTCCAATCATTCAGATTCAACTTATAATTCTTACTTTTGCCAAAAGCCAAAACCGGTTTTATTCCTTATGAAACGTTTCCTGTATTACCTTCTCCCCACTTCTCTGCGCTTGTTCGTAAGGCGATTGTATTTTCTGCCGATTGATACTTTCGATTTTATAACCGGAAAAAGGCCAGAAGGAGTTCCTCCAAGGGGAAAAATTTTTATCGGGCATGGAGACTATGTGAAAGTAGGCGAAAGATACCTTACTAATTTCAGGGAACTATGCGGATTAAAACCCAATCATGCTGTGCTCGATATCGGCTGCGGAATCGGCAGAATGGCAGTGCCACTTACCCGTTATCTCAACGAAAAAGGCTCCTACGACGGGTTTGATATTGTTAAAAGCGGCATTGACTGGTGCAATAAACATATTGCTGCCAAACATCCGAATTTCAGGTTTCACTATACCGGTCTGTACAATCAGCTTTATAATACGGCTGACAAAGTGAATGCCGGTAATTTCATTTTTCCTTATCCCAATTCGAAATTTGATTTTGTATTTCTCACTTCGGTTTTCACCCATATGATGCCAGCAGAAGTTGAGCATTATATCAATGAAATGGGGCGAGTAATGAAGCCTGGAGCAACGTGCCTGGCATCGTTTTTCCTCATAAATTGCGAATCGGAAGATTTAATGATCAAAAAGCCTACGCATATGAATTTCCCGTTGAACAAAGGTTTTTACAGGCTTCATTCCATCAGGGTTGACACCGCAAATGTTGCTTATGACGAAGAATGGATTCTTGATAAACTGGAAAAAGCCGGTCTGAAAATGGATTCAATAAAATATGGCCAATGGTGCGGACGATCCACATGGTTTGATTATCAGGACTTGCTAATTTGCAGCAAACAGTAATAGCGATAACCAAATCGCACTATCTTTGAACAAAGTTTAAATTCTGCTACCTCAACACCGCACCTGCTTTTGAAACTTTCAGTAATCATAGTCAGTTACAATGTGAAGCACTTCCTCGAACAGTGTCTTCATTCGGTGCGGGCTGCTATTGCAGGCATTGATACTGAGATACTTGTGGTTGATAATGCCTCTGTTGATGGTTCGGTAAAAATGGTAAAGGAGAAATTCCCGGAGGTAATTTGTATTGCTAACGACGATAATCCGGGATTTGCTAAAGCTAACAACCAGGCAATCAGGCAGTCGAAAGGTGAATACGTGCTTCTGTTAAATCCGGATACCATTGTTGAAACGGACACTTTCGCCAAAATCATCGCTTTTATGGAAAGCCATCCCGATGCAGGCGGTTTGGGTGTAAAAATGGTTGATGGTACCGGTCGCTTCCTTCCTGAGTCGAAGCGTGGTTTACCAACACCGCTTGTAGCTTTTTATAAAATATTCGGGTTATCGAGATTGTTTCCCAAATCGAAAACATTCAATAAATATCACCTTGGCTATCTTGACAAAGATAAAACCCACCAGGTTGAGATACTTGCCGGCGCTTTTATGCTTATGCGTAAGTCCGTTCTTGATAAAATCGGATTGCTCGACGAAGCATTTTTTATGTACGGCGAGGATATCGACCTCTCCTATCGTATTATTAAAGGCGGCTACCAAAATTATTATTACCCTGATGCACGCATTATTCATTACAAAGGCGAAAGCACAAAAAAAGGTAGTCTGAACTACGTTTTTGTGTTTTATAATGCCATGATCATTTTTGCGCAGAAACATTTCTCTGCCAAGAATGCACAGCTTTTCTCCATTCTGATCAATATGGCGATTTATTTCAGGGCATTTCTTTCAATCATCAGCCGTGTGCTGAAAAACACTTTTCTTCCTCTAACTGATGCTGCTTTGCTTTATGGAGGTCTTGCCATGCTGGCCCGAATTTGGGAGCAACGCGTTGTTTATCCCTGGGGTGGCCATTATCCGGTTGAGCTTTACCTGTTTGTAATCCCTTCGTTTATCCTTACCTGGATGGTAAGCATTTATTATTCAGGAGGTTTTGATAAGCCAATGAGTTTATGGAGATCTTACCGCGGCTTGCTTACCGGTACAATTATTATCCTTGTGGTTTACGCCCTTTTACCTGAACATTACAGGTTTTCGCGCTCACTTATACTTACAGGTACTGCATGGGGAGTAATTGCCCTTACTCTTTCGAGAATGCTGATGCATTTGCTGCGAATTGGTGGCTACACGCTGAATTCAGGTAAAAGCAAAAGATTTGCAGTAATTGGCGAAGAAACTGAAACCAGACGAGTTGCAGATCTTTTACAAAAAGCACTTTCGAATCCCGGATTCATCGGACTGATCAGCAGCAACTTAGCAGGTGGAGGCAATAATGGATTCCTCGGAAATATTAACCAGATCAAAGACATAATAAATATTTACAAAATAGATGAACTGATATTTTGTGCCAAAGATATGCCAGCCGAGGATATTATTGATCAAATGTCGGCATTGCAACATACACAGGTAGGGTATAAAATTGCACCTCCGGAAAGTATGTCGATCATAGGCAGCAATTCCATCGACACGGCAGGCGACTTGTATGTTATTGATATTAACTCAATTGGCAAATTTCAGAATCGCAGGAGTAAACGTGTGTTCGATGTAGCCATTGGAATTACATTACTCGCTTCCTACCCTTTAACACTATTTTTTACCGGCCATCCGATTAATTACCTGCAGAATCTGATTAAAGTTTTGTTTGGGCTTAAATCCATAACCGGGTATCATCCAATTGTTCAGCACGATCATAAACTTCCGGATATCCGCGAAGGTATAATTTACCCCACAGATGCCCTGAATCAGCAAAAACCAGATTTGCAAGCCATAGCCAGATTAAACATGCTTTATGCCCGCGATTACAGGATAAGCAACGAATTCAGGCTGCTGTACAAAGGATTCAGGCACCTGGGACGAAAATAGCTTATACATTGAACCAAACTATGTTTCTGTTTGTTGAGGTATAGTGGTTCATGAATTGA
The DNA here is from genome assembly GCA_038249705.1 of Bacteroidales bacterium. Taxonomy (GTDB): domain Bacteria; phylum Bacteroidota; class Bacteroidia; order Bacteroidales; family UBA4417; genus UBA4417. The sequence goes on from JBBSDC010000083.1 coordinate 12,995, forward strand.
ACAAAAGAGTATACACAGAGCTTTAGAATTAGTAATTAAAAATCAGAATAAATCAATACCATGGCAAATTTTGAACTGGTAATGCCAAAACTTGGCGAAAGTATTATTGAAGCAACCATAGTGCGCTGGCACAAAAAAGAAGGCGATCAGGTAGTTGAAGATGAGTCGATTGCCGATCTGGCAACCGATAAAGTGGATTCCGAAATTCCATCACCTGTAGAGGGCACTGTTACCAAATTATTTTATAAAGAAGGTGATGTTGTTCCTGTTGGAAAAGTTATAGCTCTGATAAATCTGGGTGGGGATGATGAACCTTCAGATGTTCAGGCAGATAAGAAAGAGCCGGAAGTTGCTGAATCAAAACCTGAATCAAAACCTGAAACAAAACCTGAAACTCAACCTGCAGCTACAAGCGTGAATATTGCAGAAACGACTTCGGAGAGCGACCGTTTTTATTCACCTCTTGTGCGAAGCATTGCCAGGCAGGAAAATATTTCGTTAAATGAACTTGATTCTGTTTCAGGCACTGGTAAGGATAACCGGTTAACCAAACAGGATGTTCTCGATTATATTAAAAACCGCGGGTCAAAACCGGCAGCTGAGCCATCAACTGCTTCGGCCACTGTTGCTGAAAAACCAAAAGTTCAGGCTCCGGCTGTTACAAGTTCTGCGGGCGATGTTATTTTCGAAATGGATCGTATGCGCAGGCTTATTGCCGATCATATGGTAATGTCGAAACAGGTTTCGCCTCACGTAACTTCCTTTATTGAAGTAGATGTTACTAATATTGTACGCTGGCGCGAAAAAATCAAAGATAGTTTTGCAAAACGCGAAGGTCAGAAAATTACTTATACTCCACTTTTTGTTGAGGCTGCAGCAAAAGCACTACGCGAGTTTCCGAATGTTAACGCTTCTATTGACGGGTATAAAGTAATTCAGCGTAAAGCTGTAAATATAGGAATGGCGGCAGCACTGCCTGATGGAAACCTTATTGTTCCGGTTATAAAGAATGCAGATCAGAAAAACCTTTTAGGAATCGTAAAAGATGTGAATGATTTGGCTGACCGTGCCCGCAAAAACAAACTGAACCCTGACGATATTTCCGGTGGAACATTTACTATTACCAATTTTGGTTCGTTCGACAGCCTTACCGGTGTGCCGGTTATTAACCAGCCACAAGTTGCGATACTTGGTATAGGAACTATCAAAAAACGTCCCTGGGTGCTCGAAACAGCTGATGGTGATGTAATTGCTATCCGCCACATCTGTATGCTTTCACTTTCATACGATCATAGGCTGGTTGACGGGGCTTTGGCAGGAATGTTTATTAAACGTATTCAGCAGTTGCTCGAAGGGTTTGATGTAAATTTAGCGCTTTAAGATTGAAAAGTGAAGAGTGAAGAGTGAAAAATCTGAAGAATTCAAAAAAAGAAGTTTTCAGTTACTTAAAAACGATAATTCGAGAATTTAAAACACAATATCGATAAACTAAATCTAACCCGGCACTTTTATTCGCCGGGTTTTTCCTTTTACACCTGAAAAATCAATAATTTAGCCATTGAAGAATTCAACTTCTCATATAAATTTTTACGATGCAACTTAATCTTACCAAACCAATTATCATTTTCGACCTCGAAGCAACCGGTGTAAACATTGGCAGCGACAGGATAGTTGAAATTGCCATGCTGAAAGTTTTTCCGGATGGACACGAGGATTTTCGTCGTTACCTGATAAATCCAACTATACCAATGCCTGAAGTGGTTATTGCCATACATGGCATTACGGATGAAATGGTTAAAAACGAACCTACCTTTAAAGAAATTGCTGGAACACTGAATGCCTTTATCGGGAATAGTGACCTATCAGGTTATAATTCAATCAAATACGATATTCCATTGCTGGTTGAAGAGTTTTTGTGTGCAGGTGTAGAATTTGATTTGAAAAACCGCCGGATTATCGATGTACAGAATATTTTCCATAAAATGGAACCTCGCACACTAAAAGCTGCCTATAAATTCTACTGCCAGTCTGAACTTATCAATGCACATTCAGCTGAAGCAGATACACGTGCAACTTACGAAGTACTGAAAGCACAACTGCAACGATACGAAGGAGTTGAATACACCGAAAAAGACGGAAGCACCTCCTACCCTGTTGTAAACGACATGAATGCGCTGGATAAATTTTCATACTACAACCGCAATGCCGACCTGGTAGGGCATATTATTTTCAATGCAAAAGGACAGGAAATTATTAATTTCGGAAAGCACAAAGGAAAAGTATTGGAAGAAGTATTTAAATCCGAACCTTCCTACTACGACTGGATGATGAAAGGTGATTTCCCGCTTTCGACGAAAAGGACGATTACTGCTATTAAGTTGAGGGGATTTAATAAAGGATAGGAATAGATGATTTCGGCTTGCGGATTGTGGATTGCAGGTTGCGGAATACGGATTGTTGGCATTTAGAATCATGTACCTGGTGAACTGCACTAAAACTATAATATAAAGAAAAACAGAAAAATGAAAATAATCTGCATCGGCCGTAATTACGCCGAACACGCCAAAGAGCTGAACAACGCTGTACCTGCGGAGCCGATATATTTTATGAAACCGGATTCAGCTTTACTTACCCGTAACCGACCGTTCTTTTATCCTGATTTCACAAAAGACCTGCATTACGAATGCGAAATTGTGTTGAGAATCAACAAAGTAGGGAAATATATAAACGAAAAACACGCGCTAAGTTATATTGATGCCATTGGTGTTGGGATTGATTTCACTGCACGCGATTTGCAGCAGAAAGCGAAAGAAAAAGGATTGCCCTGGGAAAAAGCCAAGGCTTTCGATTTCTCAGCTCCTGTAAGCAGTTTTATTCCTGTCGCCGAATTTGATGATATTCTGCAAATTGCATTCAGCCTGAAGAAAAATGGTGAAACTGTTCAAAACGGAAACACAAAGGAAATGATATTTTCGTATCCTGCAATTATCGCTTACGTTTCGCAATTTATGACACTAAAAACCGGCGATTATATTTTTACCGGAACTCCGGCTGGCGTTGGACCGGTAGCAATTGGCGATAAACTGGAAGCTTATATCGGTGAAAAGAAAATGCTGACGGTAAATATCAAATAATATATTTAGTCTCCCTAAAACCCAACCCCTACACCCTAACCCTTAATTAATTTTTATTTCGTCAATTGCCTCAATACCAGCAACTTTATTGAGCTTTATTATCAATTTACTACGTTGGTAGGATAACTCTTCGCGCAGAGCGGCGGAATCAACTTTTACATACAACACCCTGTCCTTCACATTCATATGAATAGTATGCCGGGCAATAAGTTTCCCAACCACTTCTTCCCAGGCACCAATCAGACGGGTTTCGTTAAGTTTGGTATCCAGTTTATTTTCTTTCAGAAAAGCCTCAATGGCATCTTTAAGCAGTATTTCGTTCGATTTTCTCACAATCTTCTTTGCTTTAATGTTTTGTTAAACTGCTTGATTCTCAATACTTAAAATCAACCGATCCATTCTGAATCTCAAATACACGGTGATTTATAGCAGCTTTTTCGAAAACCCGCTTTATCCTTTCGGGCTCGGTATCCGTAATAAAAACCTGTCCGAAACTATCATTATCAACAAGTTGTATCAGTTGTTGAACGCGCGCCGGATCGAGTTTATCGAAAATATCGTCGAAAAGCAGAATGGGTTTAAAGCCTATCAGGTTTCGGGTGAAATCGAATTGTGCCAGTTTCAGTGCCACGGCAAATGATTTTTGCTGCCCTTGCGAGCCAAACCGCTTTACCGGATATCCACCCAGATTAAAAATAAAATCATCTTTATGAATTCCGGCAGATGAATATCGCAACGATTGATCTTTTGCAAATGCCTCATTTACAATATCAAGGTACGATCCGGAGGTAAGCTGGGATTCATATGTGATACTTACATTTTCGAGTCCACCGCTTATAAATCCAAAATAATGGCTGAAAATCGGAGCAAAACCTTCGAGAAATGCTTTCCGCTTATCGCTGATATTGGTTGCCGGTGCCATCATTTGCTCATCAATCAGAAGCAATAGCTCGCGATCTGTCCGACGGCGTTCGGCAAATTGTTTCAGCAGGCTGTTTCGCTGTTCAAGCAGCCGGTTGTAACGAATGAGGTTATCAAGGTATAACTTGTCGAACTGCGAAATCACAGCATCAATAAATTTCCTCCTTATATCGCTGCCTTCGTTTATAAGGTCACGGTCGTAAGGCGAAACCATCACGCAGGGAAACAGCCCGATATGATCGGAAATCCGCTCATAATCCTTTTGATTGATACGGAATTGCTTTTTAATACCAGCTTTCTGTATGCAACTTACCTGCTGCGGATTTGCACCATTCCGGTGGTATGAGCCATGTATAGCAAAAAAGACTTCGCCATGCCTGATATTTTGCTGATCGACTGAGTTAAAATAACTTTTTGTAAAGGAAAGATAATAAATAGCATCGAGCAGATTGGTTTTGCCGGCGCCATTGTTGCCGACAAAGCAATTGATCTTATCGGAGAATGCCATTTCTTGCTCTCCGTAATTTTTGAAATTTATGATTTTCAGTGTGTTAAGATACACGATAGAATTACTGGGCTTTGTTAATTATACTGTATGATTGTGTACAAATTTAATATATTCTATCGTTTCCGATTGAAATAGTTTCAAAGTCGTATTAAATGGGAAATTAACCACTGAGGCACTATGGATAGTAAGGTTCAGTAAATGATATTGTTTATATTTTAAAAAAAAAACCACTAAGACACTCAGTACACTAAGGATCACTAAGATTGAGGCGATTATACGTATTCTGATTTTAAAAAAATCAACCGAAAGCTCATCATATCACTATCAGATGGTTACAGTGTATTGATATAATCGGCTACTTGTCTGATTAGCCAGCCTGGTGTGGAAGTAGCTCCGGATACACCTACAGAATTTACATTCTCAAACCATTGATTATCAATTTCTTCAATAGTACTGATAAAAAAACTTTTATCGTTTACTGATTTACAAACATCAAACAGATAAGCGCCATTCGCACTGTTTTTCCCGCTCACAAAAATAACAACATCGTTTTTGGATGCAAACTCCCGCAATGCAGGTGCCCTTCCCGATACCTGTCGGCAAACACTTTTATTGATTACAAAATCTTCATTTCCGGCTTCGGTCATTCTTTGCTGAATCGATACAATGATGGATTGGTAGTTTTCTGCATCC
>JBBSDC010000084.1:0-17629 GCA_038249705.1 Bacteroidales bacterium
TACTGAGTTTACCTACCAACTGGTTCAGGGATACGATTTCCTGCATCTTTACGATACCAAAAACTGTAAGCTACAAATGGGCGGCAGCGATCAGTGGGGAAATATTACCACCGGCACTGAGCTTATACGTCGCAAATCAGGCGGTGAAGCATTTGCGCTGACCTGTCCGCTGATTACAAAAGCTGACGGCGGTAAATTCGGCAAAACCGAAAAAGGCAACATCTGGCTCGATCCTGAAAAAACATCTCCCTATGCTTTTTACCAGTTCTGGCTCAATTGCAGCGACGAAGATTCAAAACGCTATATCCGCATTTTTACGCTTTTCAGCCGTTCCGAAATAGAGACCCTGGAAACAGAGCATGAACAGGCGCCACACCTCCGCGCTTTGCAAAAGGCTTTGGCAAAAGACCTTACCGTTCGCGTACATGGCGAAAAGGAGTACCAACAGTCCGTTGAAGCATCAGAAATACTGTTTGGAAAAGGCACTACCGAAACCTTGCACCAGCTTGATGAAAAAACCCTGTTGGCAGTATTCGAGGGCGTTCCGCAAAGTGAAATCAGCCGCACCGAGCTGGAAGCCGGTATAGGAATGGTCGATTTTCTTTCGGAGAAAACCGGTATTTTTGCATCCAAAGGCGAAGCACGACGTATGCTGAAAGAAGGCGGCGTGCAAGTGAATAAGGAAAAAGCTGTGGAAGAATCGGTAGTTAGCACAGCCTTCTTGCTCAATGACAAATACATACTGGCTCAGAAAGGGAAGAAGAATTACTTCCTGGTGAAGGTGATTTAGTAATTTATTGAATTGTTGCCGACTGAACTTCAGTGGCCGGGAAAGCGTTTTACAACACCGAACTCCTGCCTGACTTATTAATTTTAATATTTAATTCGGGCTAAATTCATTTTATCCCCGGAAATATCTGACAAAGTAAAAAGTAAAATACTATTTTTACTCGCTATACTGATGTTCATGTAGCTTTGTGCTGTACTTGCTATCTTTCATCAAGATACTGAATATCAGCATATTAAAACCATTTATAACCAATCGTTATGGCCAAATTATTAACAAATATATCTGATTATCAATTGGTTGTAATTTTTATTATGTACTAACAGAACTACTATTAACTATAAATCGTATGATTACAAGAATCTCAGTTTTAGTAATACTTTTTACATTTTTTGCCATATCCGGGTTCGCACAGGAGAAAAGCAGAAAGCAAATTAAAGAAGAAGCAAAAATTGAAAAGCAGAAACAAATAGAGGCATTGGTGAATTCCAAAACCTTTGTTTTTAATGCAAGGACAGCTTTTCCACAGGGTTACAAATCCGTTAACCTTACCGCAATCTACAATGTAAAATTTAGCCCCGATACCATTGTAAGCTACATGCCTTTTTACGGTAATGCATACCGCGAAGTTGGCTTCGGTGGCGAAACAGGCCTGAAATTTGAAGGAAAACCCGAAGATTTTACTGTTGTAAAAGGGGAGAAAAGCTACAACGTGAATGCTGTGGTAAGAGGGCAAAATGATACTTACCAAATATCGCTATCAGTAGGATTTAAAGGGAGTGCTATGCTCTCAATCAGTAGCAATAACAGGAGCAATATTTCATATAACGGTGATATCTCTGCGCCAAAATCGCAGAAAAAGAAATAATTATTCACTGTTTTCAAGTCTGTCAGGTTAAATAACCAAAGTTGGCGCGCATCTCATTTCACCATGCGTGCCGCTAGACTTTGTTTCAAAAACAACTTACCAGCTGGCTTTTAAAAATAATTTCAGGCAAAGCTTAAGGTTCAAGAGATCAGTTAATCACACAGTTGTACTCTGTTGCAATGCAATGATAGCTCAAAGGCTCAATCATATAAACTATCCTCTCCTATACGGATGCGCCTCTGTGTTAAAAATCACTTTATGGAAATTGAGTTTGCCTGATTCGTCGAAAAGCAAAAAAGCATATTTAAGCGTTTCGGCAAAGAAAAAGCTTTCCATATAATCGCGTTTTTCCATGGTGCGCACATCTTTCAGTGCGGCATAAGCATCGTCGGTACGGCAGTATTTTATAAGGTTATCGAACATGGCTTTGCCCATGGCAAGATATTTTTCATCACCGGTATATTGATAGAGGTAATAAGCTCCTTCAATATTCTCAGGGCGAAGAATATATGAACCGTTATCCACGGTCATTGTACTGTAATTCATTGATTCGGGCTCAATTCCATGAAGCATCCACATGCGGTAATTGGAGTTTTGCAAATCAGCAGCACGCTTAAGGTCATTATTCATGGCCAGGGTACCGGCAAAAAAAGCATCGAGCGCGCCATAATTGGTTCCTGTGCGTTTACCGGTGTACATATCGGCTTGCCCGTACCATAATCCTTCCGGAGTTTGGTCAGCCAGGTATTTGTTAACCGCATTAATGGTTGGTGTCCACATTTCGGTGAGCTGCTGGTCGTTAAAAAGGATAGCGCCTTTCAGCATATACTCAAGGTACGAATCGATGCAGCCCGAAATATGGCTTACCGGGTTGGTCACTTTTCCTGTTTCAACATTAATACCTTCGGCGGTCAAATTTATTGGCGACCGGAGGGCGTAAAGCGCAGTCATGGCTTTCATGACAGTGTTGTAATACACAGGGTTGCCGGTGTGTTTACTCAATATTCCGTATTCAACCATGTAAGTTCCTATTTCGGCAGGATTGGAAACGGCTCCCGAAGTAGCTCCTGTTTTTAAATTAACATAGCGATATGGCATACCTGTTGGCGAATTAAACGCTTTCATCAACCGGATACCCAGATCTTCGGCCAGCGAAAGAAAGCGGCGGTCGCCATCGAGCTCATAAGCCGAAAGTAATCCGGCAAAAATACGGATGGAGACTTCAAAATTCTGTACTTCCATATCCACATCAAAATCGAGATCTTTAAAAATCAGGTCTTTTGCCTCGTTGGCTTCATCCGTAAGATCCATCAGTATCATGGTATCAAACGCATCAACCGGAGTCATAAGCAGCGATTTTTTATACCAGTTATGTGGCTTTTTGCTTAGTGGTTGCAGGGCATCGTAGCCCCAGGCATAGTTCTTATAGCCCTTCCATGCATGAAGGAATTCGGCCTTTACTTTATTGGCCATTTCCTTTTTATCCACAGTAATAACATTGGTTGCAGCTGCTGTTGCTGTTTTACTATCCTGAGTATAGCCTGTAAAATAAAAGGCTGAAAGCGCGATGCTGATAAGTGAAATTCGTACTGTTAATTTCATATCCGGTTTTTTAAAAGGCGAAGATATGGCTATTTGAAAAATGATATACATGCAGTTGCCACCAAATTTGCTTCCGATAAATTGATATTCCTGTTTTAGAGAAACTTACATATTAACTTCCTCAAAACTTATGAATAGCTGACCTTCGTTTTTTTTACAACTTTTTTATGTTAATGCCCTACGGGCAATATTCCTGTTACAGATTTTCTTTTATTGATATTGAAGCCCAATGAACCATAGCAGATATCCAGGTGCTCCATCATTAAACACCAATCTATGGTCATTAGGTTGAAAAGCCACTCTTATTCCTACTACAATTACTATTGGGGAAGCTATTTTCGAAAGTTTCACTTAGTAAGTTTTGTATGACTTTGCAGTACATTTCCCTGGGAAACATGTCTATAATTTGGCTATATTTGCAACTTCAAATTTAAAACCGTATATATTATGGAACATGCACAAATTCAAAGTTTTATAAAAGAAATTGAACTTTTTCAAGGCCTGACCGATCAGGAATTTGACACCCTGTCGAAGAGCCAGACAGAAACCACATTTAACCGCAACGAATTGCTTTTTGAGGAAAATAGTGAGCGCAAAAATCTCTTCCTTATTTACGAGGGAGAAGTAGAACTTTTCAAAAAAAACCTCTATGGCGAAGAGAAGCGTCTTTCGTATTTTACCAAAGGCGATTTCCTGGGCGAAGGAAGCCTGGCAGGCAATAGCAAACATTCAACAAGCGCGAGGGCTACTGAAAAAACCCGCGTACTATCAGTGAAAAAAGAATATTTTATTGAGAACGGGGCATCTGCTTTAAAAATATTTTCGAACATAGCTCAGGTCATTTCGCGCCGGATGCGTATGGCTAACAACCGTATGGTAAACGTTGCCGGTCAGTACGAAGCCGTCGAAACCCGGCAGGAGCATGATTTATTAGGTAAACGCAATGTACCCAACCAGGCTTATTATGGTATCCAAACCATGCGCGGGATTGAAAACTTTAATATCAGTGGTGTTTCGTTAAATTTCTATCCTGTACTGGTTGAGGCGCTGGCTATGGTTAAAAAAGCAGCTGCAGAGGCAAATCACGAGCTTAAATTATTGGATGACGACATTGCAGCAGCCATAATCAACGCTTGTACCGAAATACAAAACGGCAAACTTCAACTGCATTTTGTGGTTGACATGATACAGGGCGGCGCGGGAACTTCAACCAATATGAATGCCAACGAAGTAATTGCAAACCGAGCATTGGAGCTTTTGGGTCACAAAAAAGGAGAATATAACTTTTGCCACCCCAACAATCATGTAAACCTTTCCCAATCCACCAACGACGCATATCCAACGGCTGTTAAAATTGCGCTTTACAACAATAATTTTACACTCATCGAAACTTTAAAAAAGCTTATCGAATCGTTTAAAGCCAAAGGAGATGAGTTTAGCGACGTGATAAAAATGGGCCGCACCCAATTGCAGGATGCCGTTCCCATGACGTTGGGACAAAGCTTTCATGCATGGGCCACCACCCTCGGAGAAGAAGTGGAACGGTTGGAGGAAAATGTACGTTTGTTTCTTGAAATAAATATGGGTGCCACTGCCATTGGTACAGGAATTAATTCGGATCCTGAATATGCAGCAAAAGTAGTGCATCACCTGCGAAAAATTACTGGCCTGGATTTGAAAAATGCAGAAAACTTAGTAGAAGCAACACAGGACACAGGATCCTTCGTAATGTATTCATCAGCCACAAAACGTCTGGCTGTGAAACTCTCTAAAATTTCGAACGACCTTCGCTTGTTATCATCAGGCCCACGGGCGGGATTTGGCGAAATAAACCTACCGCCTATGCAGCCCGGTTCGTCCATTATGCCGGGTAAGGTGAACCCTGTTATTCCTGAAGTAGTTAACCAAATCGCTTTTAAAGTAATAGGTAACGACCTCACGGTTACCCTTGCCGCCGAAGCCGGTCAATTGGAACTAAACGTAATGGAACCGGTGATTGTGCAAAGTATTTTTGAATCGGTTGAGATGTTAAAAAGCGGTATGCTAACATTAAAATATCGGTGTATTGACGGCATTACGGCCAACAAGGATCATTGTCTGAAACTGGTTCAAAACAGTATTGGCATTGTAACAGCCCTGGTTCCAATGTTGGGATATGAAGCCTGTTCGTCATTGGCCAAAGAAGCGCTGGAAACCAACAGAGGTGTATATGATCTTTGTATTGAAAAAGGATTGCTTTCAAAAAAAGAGCTGGATGAAATCCTTTCGCCCGAGCGTATGATAAAACCTCAGAAAATGAGTTAATAGGGGCTGTGTGCATAGTCAGGGTTTCACTCAAAGTGAAGCCCTGACTAATAACAATAAGCGCAGCTATCTTTCGCCAACGGCCTCCGCTGCCCTTAATCTTCCTATAAAATCAAAAACAAGTCTTCTCCGTATTCTGCGCCTACTGCTACCGGGCTAATCTCTGAGCCACTCCAATGTTATTCAACTAAATATTCATACCAACAATCAGCAATGAAGCTAAATCATAATGATTATCTTTGATTTAAAATTGGAATATGATTAAAAGAACCGAGATATTAAACAAGCTCAGGATCAGCAGAGCAGAATTGCTTAAATTCGGAGTTATCCGTATCGGGTTGTTTGGTTCCGTTAAAAGGGAGGAAACTAACCAGGGAAGTGATGTCGATATTTTGATTGATTTTAATCCGGAACAGGAAACCTATGATAATATTATAAAAACCTGCACTTTCCTCGAAAGTATGTTTGAAGGTTCAAAATTGGATATCGTAACTAAAAAAGGGTTAAGCCCGTTTATTGGCCCATATATTTTAAAAGACGTTGAATATGCATAAAGACGCCCTTGTATATTTACAGCATATCTTGGTAGAGTGCAATTATATAGTCTCGGTAATTCAAGCTAAAACTTCCAAAGATGAATTTTTAGCTGATGAAACCCTAAAAGGGGCTGTTGTGCGATGCGTGATCGGTTGATTCATGACTATATGGGCATCAATTATTCAATTGTATGGGATGTTGTAAAAAATATCATTCCAAAACTTAGGCTGGAGATTCAGGAGATAGTAAACGAGAATATTTAATAAATCATAATCCCAGTATTTGAGCAACTTTCTTCCATCTTTCCGTTACCTTCCTATAAAATAAAAATAAGTGTTACGGATACCAATAACTTTGAGCTACCCCAAACGAACTCATTTTGATTAATCTGTTAATTTAGCATGATATTAGCGGAAGTATGAACTAAACAATAATTCTGGAAACAGTAGGTTGTTAGATCGATAATTACTTTATTGATGCCTATCATTTAGCTCATCTTCCACAAGATCATTCAGCGATACCTGCCGGCTGATTTTGCCTGTCAGTTTATCAATTTCTTCGTTGCGTAAAATATCGCGAACGCCTGCACGGGCTTCGGCTATGTGGAGCACGATGCCCCGGGCCTTCAAATCCAGATAAAGCTGGCCAATCATTTGCGCTCCTGCCCGGTCAACACTGGGTGAAGTGCTCAAATCCCAAATTACTGTTTTCAAAGAAGTGCCGGCCTCGTTGATTTTTGTCATGATATGATTTTCGATATATTCCGTATTAAAGTAATAAACTGACGATTCAACCCTGAATAACAAAAGCTGCGGGAATAGTTCGTTGTCCGGGTTTCGTAATGCATCCGAATAGCGAATGGTACCTGGAATCCTGCCCAATATGGCCACATGCGGGGTCGAAACCGCCTTGATCACCAATATAATTGTAACTATAGCAGCAATCAGCACCCCTTCGAGGATACCAAAAATAAGTACGCCAATTACTGCGATTGCAGCAAGACCAAGTTCCGTTTTGTTGGTTTTCCATAAATGAACAAACTCTTTTACATCAACCAGCCCTTTTACTGCTACAATCACAATGCTGGCCAGCACCACATTGGGAAGATTTTGCAACAAGCCTGTAAGCAGTAGCAAGCATAATCCAATTGCCAGGGAGGCAAATAAAAGAGAGATGGGTGTTTTTGCACCGGCCTTATCATTCACGGCTGTTTGCGACAATCCGCCACTCACGGGATAGCTTTGCCCAAATGCCGTAGCCAGATTAACAATGCCCAGTGCAAGCAATTCCCGCCGGGGATTAATTTTATAGCCATTCTTTTGCGCCATTGTTTTTGCCGAAGAAACGCTTTCGATATAAGCCAGCAAAAAACAGGCAAAGGCAAGCGTGAAAATTTCATTAAAATTTGCTCCATGGACAGATGGCACATGAAATTGGGGCAAACCTGCCGGAATCAAACCGACAGTACTAAAACCCATATTGTTCAGGGGAGTATAAGAAATAATCAGGATAGAAGCGGCAACCAACAGAATGGCTATGGGTCTGCCAGGAAAAAATCTTTCACCCATATAAAGCAGTATAACGACAACCAGCCCAAAACCAAGTACATAGTAATTGTATTGTGGCCATTGTTGAGACAGAACCAACAGGCGGTTGAAGAAGTTAACTCCTCCACCCGAAACGCCAAACATTTTTGGCAACTGGGTTGTGGCAATGGCTAGTGCCGCTCCGGCCTTAAAGCCCAGCATCACTGTTTCACTGATAAAATTGATTATGCCACTCAACCGCAGCAGATAAGCCAAAATACTCATACAGGCAAACACAAGCGCTGTTAGCGAGGCAATATCGGCCCAAAGCTGCGGGTCGCCATTAGCCATACCAGCAATGGTAACTCCTATTAAGAGCGAAATAGCCGATGTGGGGCCTATGGACAATTGCCGGCTACTTCCAATAAGGGCATAAAATATACCACCCAGCAGGTAGCCATAGATGCCATATTGCGGAGGTAAGCCTGCCAGCGAAGCATAAGCCAACGAAACCGGGATGGCATACGCGGCCAGTGTAATGCCTGCAAAGGCATCTTTCCCTAAAAACCTAAGATTATAAGTCCGGAGCCATGTTAAAGCCGGAATATTATTGTCCCCAAACATTTTTCTTGTACCAGTATTTTCATTTGCCATTTATAAAATATCCTTTCTACCGCAGTACCTCGTACTGCATTCCGCGTTGTTCAAGCTCATTGCATATCGTTGGCAATTGGGTTGTATCCTGTAGGTTAAACGTGATGGTTACCTGCACATACCCAACTGGTACACTGGTTGTAGAGCGTTCGTGCTCTATATCGTGAATATTGGCTTTCATTTTTTCCAGGATGGAGATAATTGACTTCAGCCTTCCGGCCTGATCAGGAATTAGTACCCGGATACGGGCACGCAAGCCTTCGTCCATGACGCCCTTATCTAGTATTTGTTCCAGAATAGACATGTTGGCATTGCCACCACTGATTACCGGAACAACCTTACGGCCTTTTGTATCTGTTTTCTGATAAAGAACGGCAGCCATTGCGGCTACGCCTGCGGGTTCGGTGAGGATTTTCGCCCGCTGGAGGAGCAGGTAAGCTGTGCGTGCCATTTCGGCATCGTTCACTACAAGTAGTTCATCCACCAATTTTCGGGTAACCTCAAAAGTGAGGTTTCCGGGTGATTTAACGGCAATGCCATCGGCAATGGTATCGGCTGAGTTAAGGGTAATTGGTGCACCATTCTCAATGGATGCTTTCATGGATTGTGCTCCTTCAGCCTCAACGCCTATAATACGTATGCGTGGATTGAGTTGTTTTAACGCAATGGCAATGCCGGCAATTAGTCCGCCACCTCCAATGGGAACCAGCACATCGTCCACATCCCTCAATTGTTCAAATATCTCTAACCCGATAGTGCCTTGACCTGCAATAATATGCGGATCGTTAAACGGATGTACAAAAGTAGCACCCGATTTTTTACCAAATTCCACAGCGGCATTGAATGCATCATCAAATGTGTCGCCGGTGAGCACCACTTCGGCACCATAAGCTCGCGTGGCAATTACTTTTAGTGGAGGCGCAAAAACGGGCATAAATACTGTGCTTTTCACACCCAGGCTCGAAGCGGCATAAGCCACACCCTGGGCATGATTGCCTGCCGAGGCGCAAAGTACTCCTTTAACAGCCTCGTCGGGCGTTAGGTTTTTGATTTTGTAATATGCTCCTCTTACCTTGAAGGAACCGGTGGTTTGGAAATTTTCAAGTTTCAGGTAAACATCTGCCTCCGAAAGAGCCGAGAAAGATTTGCTATGCTCAAGTGGAGTGAACTTCACAATGCTTTTTAATACAGATTGGGCATTTACTATATCGCTGAACTGCGGGAAAGAGTTGGTGCTTTTGGAATATGACATGTGTATTTTTTTTTGCAGGAACAGATGGTCTTTATGATTTTTTAATTTGTTTTATCTGTGGAATTGAAATAAAGGTAACGAATGTTTTATCCGGATAGTTTTTTATTGTTGGATTTTTTCATTGACTGATTGTTTCGGTTGATTAGTAGTTCTTCAATATCAGGAATACAACCTCCACAAATTGTACCTGCTTTGGTTGCATATTGAACCTCTTTCAGGGTTGTAAATCCATTTTCGTGTATCGCTTTTACAATTGTGCTTTGCATCACTTTATTGCACAAACAAACTTCAAAGTATTCCATAGTGTTTTCGTTACATTAAACCTTGTAATCTATAACAAGTGATTCAATTATCCGCCTTTTCCAATATAAAGTATTATGCGATAAAGTTATAAAAGTTCCATTATTTTAACAAGACTTTTATCCGATTTCGAGTACTATGCCCTTCAGAATAAATCAATCCTTTAAATGCTTCGAACAGTTTTGCGGAGATACATTTTCTTAATTTAGAACTTTCCATATATATACAATTCGCAAGCATAGTAAGCTGTTTTATTTTTAGCGAAAAAGCAGTATTCAGATAAGATTACAGGAAAAAGTTGCCACAATTTACCGGAGTAAAACTTTTAATAATACTGACTCATAAAATATATGTATATTTGAAGTATGGTTAAGCAAGCTTAAGTTAATACAAAAAACTCTTTATCAAACACTTGTGGACTAAATGTAACACACTGATTTTTGATATATATTGTTTGCCTGCTGAAATCAATTAGAACAAATAATTTCCGCGATTTAAAACACGGGATTTACAATGTTTAATAAATGAAAAATCAGGTTTTATGAAAATCAGCCGGCTTGTTGCATTTGTTTTTATTCTTTTCAGCTGTTTTACCGGGAACAATCCCGCTTTATGTATCAATGCACCTGAACAGCCGATTACTGACAGTCTGGAAAATGCCTTTAAAAATACGCATTCGCCGAAGGACAAAATCAGTACCCTTTATGAACTAACCAAAGTATACTACGTTTCATCCGAGCTTACCAAAGCACTCGAAACAAGCAATTCCTTACTCGAAATTATCAGTAACCATGGTACCAAAACCGATTCGGCCAAGTGTTTCCGGCTTACCGGTTTGATTTACCTCAAAATGGCCTGGTACGACAAATCCCTCGAAAACTTCATGAAAGCGCAACAGTTGTTTTATGATTCGGGTGATACAAGTATGCAGGCCCGTTCACTTATGAATATTGGTATAGTACACGATTACTTAGGCAATAAACCTATGTCGTTATCCTATTACAGTAAGGCTCTGAATCAGTATAGGAGTATAAATGACGAATCCGGGATGGCCGATTGCGAGTTAAATATTGCAATTATCCTAACCAAGCAGAATGAATACGAAAAAGCTTGTGAGACTCTGATAATGGCTATTAGTATTTATGAAAAAAACGATAATAAGCCAAGTCTGGCAGCTGCATACACCAATCTCGGTCTTACCTATAAAAAAATGGGTAATTATCCGCTTACTATTGAATATCTGAATAAGGCTAATGTTATCTGGGAGCAGACAGGTGATGAATATTACATTTGCAATTATCATCTCAATATGGGCGAAATAATGCTTGACATTAAAAAAACCGGACAAGCTTATATCCATCTCTCGAATGCCGAAACCTTGGCCAAAAAATACAAATTCAAGGAATTGGAAGCTCTGGCTTATGAGTATTTATCGGATTACAATGCCGCGATAAAGGATTATTTAGCGGCTTATACTTATCTTACTAAATCACAACTGCTGAACGACAGTATTTTAAATGCCGAAACTACGGAAAAGGTAAACCAGATTCAATACCATTACGAAATTGCTAAAAGAGAAACCGATAACGAAAAACTAGTAAAACAAAACCTCAGTAAAGAACTGCAATTATCAAAGCAAAACCTGTTTATGTATATCCTTTCGATTGTACTGGTTTTTATTGCAGTGCTGGCCATTTTCCTTGTTAATCAAAACCGTATAAAGCGAAGAGCCAACAGTCAGCTGGCAGCTCAAAAAGACCAGATAGAAGCACAGAAAGATGAGTTGGTGAAGTTGAATGCTTCAAAAGATAAATTCCTTTCGATCCTGGCCCATGACATCAGGAATCCATTGAGTTCGATTTTTGGATTAAGCGATATTTTGGTTAACGATGACAAAACACTTTCAGAAAAGGAAAAATTAGTTTTCGCTAAAGACATCCACACACTATCCGAAAATTTGTTCGAAATCATCAATACACTTTTAGCCTGGTCAACATCGCAAAGCGGACTTATTACGTACCGGCCTAAATCGTTTCTGATTGCTGATTTATGTAACAAATCAATCCAAAACCTCCAAACCGTAGCAAAACAGAAAGATATAAAACTGATATGTAACATTGAAAAATCACACGCTGTGTTTGCTGATGAGAATATGATTTACTCCGTGCTCAATAATCTGATAAGCAACGCCATCAAATTTTCTTATCACGGTTCCGAAATCTGCGTTAAATCAGCGCAAAAAGAAGGCTTCGCTTCCATTTCGGTTATTGATACCGGCATGGGACTTACTGCTGAAAACAGGAATAAAATATTCCAATACGACCAACATTTCCTGAGCAAAGGTACAGCCGGTGAAGCAGGCTCAGGACTTGGACTTATACTTTGCAAAGATTTTGTTGAGAAAAACGGCGGAACTATTAGCGTTGAAAGTGAGAAAAGCAATGGTAGTACATTCAGGTTTACTATTCCTGCCGATATGCTTAATACAGGAACACATCAGGTTGAAAAACAAATTATTTCTGATCTTGTCAGGTAATAAAAAATCCGCACTGAACTGGTTGATGTAAAACTTATGCGATACTTCTGATGATAAATGTACAAGTGCATACCAGCGAATAAAAAAACTATTTCCACCTAACATAATTTTTTAAAAACCTGAACTGGTATAAACTGTTTATTTAGGATACAGATTAAAAACCGATATTTCCCAAAGGATATCAAAAAATGTCTGTTCTTACCGCTTGTCCACAGTTTCCGGCACTAATTTAACAATGAATAAACGTAACATCATCCTGCTTTTCTGCTTCACAATTTTTTACACGTTGAGTGCGCAATACAGGAGCAATATACATTCCATTTCGCGGCGCGAAGGTTTATCGAATGGTGCCGTTAATGCCATTGCCAAAGATGCTGAGGGATACATCTGGTTTGGAACCTGGAACGGATTGAACCGTTACGATGGCAGCAACATTAAAACCTATCTTCCTGGAATTAAACCCTTTTCGATTCACAATCATGTAATAAGAGAGCTGTATCCAACTGCTTCCGGACCCGTGTGGATGCTTACAAATAAAGGAATTGTACTGTATAATAATTTACACAACAGGTTCTATCCGTTTTTTACAAATGAATCGGAACAAATTAACTACGAAACCGACATATCGCTTTCACATTCCGATTTATACGGTACAAAAGCGTCTGTATTCGGACAAGGGATTTTTAGTTTTGATTCCATTTCGAAGAAATTTATCCAGATCAAATTTACCGGCAGTTCATCGAAAACTGCTTCCGAAATAAAACGGCTTTACTCCATAGGCCCTGATTTTTATTGCATAAATGGAAGCAACAAACTTTTAAAACTTGCAGGAAACAGTCTGGAGGAAATTATGCAATTGCCAATTAATGCTGCCATTTCTTCATCACTCGGCGTTTTTATACGTAACCGCCCCTTTTTGTTTATTACCCAGCGTGGCGGAAATGGTATTATGGCTGACATTTCGAATAAAACCATTAAACAGCTTATAATACCGGATGAAATTATTACTTCATTTGCTTCATCAGTAATCCCCGGCAGGCTTTGGGCCGGAACTGAAAAAGGCAAAATCTTCAGCTTAAACACAACAACAGACGAGTTTGAAATACTTAGTATCCCTTCGGACGAAACATTGAAAAATCCTATTGCTGCACGTGTAATAAGCCTGTACGAAACTGCACCTGATATTTTATGGATAGGCACTGACGGAAACGGCGTTTACAATATGAAGCTGTCCGATTTCCCTAACATAATTCTGTCGTCAAGGCAGTTGTCGTATCCTATTGTGCGCTGTATATTGGTTACTCAAAAAAAAGACCTGCTGATAGGCACCAAAGGAGGAGGTATTGATATTTTTGATTCAAAAGGAAACTACATTAAAGCAATATCAGTTAAAAACGGATTGAGCAATAACTCAGTACTGTCATTTCATGAGAGGGCTGATGGAAGTATCTGGGTTGGTACCGATGGAAGTGGAATAGATATAATTTCGCCTGATTATAAAACAATTAAAAATTTCCCGCGCGATTTTATCAGTGGCAATGAACCAGGCTTTGCATCAGTTTACCGGATATTGGAGGACAGTGATCAACGTTTATATCTCGGCACCAGCGGTTTCGGTGTTATTTTGGTTGATTTTGACCGTAACAGTCCCACAAATCCCTTGTACTACGAACAGGTTATCCTCGATAAAAACATGAGTGAAAACGGTAAGCAGAAACAGATTGTATATGCGCTTACCCAGGATCGTGCCGGAATAATATGGATAGGTACACGAGGATTTGGTGTATACCGTTATAATACAATAACAAAAAGGGTATTATCTCAGTACAATTCGGGCACCCATCCCGGCTTGATCGCTAACGATGATATACTGGCTTTGTTTACTGACAGTAAGAAAAATGTTTGGGTAGGGAGCAGTGCAGGAATATTTTCGCTTCAGCCCGACCAGAATGGGAATGTTCGGGTTACGGGTTTAAACCTGCATGAAGAATTGGCCGATGCCTCAATACACGCCATACAAATGGACAGGCAGGGAAACCTGTGGGCAAGCACTAATTATGGACTTTCATGTATTGATGTACAAAATGAAACAGTTAAAAGCTTTACGTCAAAAGATGGACTCATTAATATTGAGTATAGCGACGGTGCCTCTTTTTATGATAATTCGACCGGCGAATTATTTATGGGAGGAACCATGGGTGTGGATATGATACAAACGAGAGAGATCAAATATTCGTCGGTCTTCCCTCCTATTGGAATTAACGAGCTGCAAATCCGAAACCAGCCTGTTGATATAGGCGAAGAAAGTGTACTTACCTCCCGCATAAACCTGCAGCCCCGGCTGGAACTCAACAGCAATCAGAATATTCTAACTTTCTTCGTTTCGCCACTTGCTTTTTGGGGAAAAGAGCGCCACCGGATTTCCTACAGACTTAAAAATTCAAATGATACCTGGGTTATAAATCCTATAAATCAACCAATCAGTTTTACAAATCTTAATCCTGGCAGATATCTCCTGCAGCTAAGGATCAGTGACGAAAATGGCAAGTGGTCGGAACACATTAAAGAAGTTGAAATTATTATCAATCCCCCGTTATGGAGGACTAAATGGGCCATTGCTGCTTATATTATATTGTTTGTAGGTATTCAGTTGCTGATTATCCGGTCCTATATCCGGAGAGTTTCCCGCCGTAGAGAAGTCGCACTTTTAAAATTCACTCAACAAAAAGAAAAAGAACTTCAGAATTACAAAATTGATTTTTTTACCAATGTAGCTCATGAATTTCGCACACCTCTTACCATAATCACTTCCCATATTCATGCTCTGATAGAAGAGTCGGAAAGTGCTGTAAAAAATCCCCGTTTGCTTAAAGTGTACAACAACAGTTTACGACTGCAAAAACTTGTGCTCGAAATCATCCAGTTCAGAAAACTTGAAAAAGGGAAAGAACAACTGAATATCAGCAGGATAAATCCCGAAATACTGGTACTGGAAGTAATATCAGACCTTGAACTGCTGGCCCAAAAGGACAATATCACCTGCGAATTGATATGTACTGAAAAAGATATTTTTATAAATACCGATGCGGATAAATATCAGCGTATTATAACAAACCTGGTTTCGAATGCCATAAAATATAACAATCCGGGGGGATTTGTAAAAGTAACGATTTCAAAACCTTCAGATGAATTCATTACACAGGTTGAAGATAGCGGCGTTGGAATAAACCAGCAGTTTAAAAGTAAAGTTTTTGAACCTTTCGGAATTTCATCAGCGCAGAAAAGGGGGAGTTTCCCGGGTTATAAATCAAGCGGCCTCGGTCTGGCTGTTACAAAAGGAATCGTTGATTTGCTGCAGGGTACTATAACCTATGAGAGTGAGCCCGGCAAAGGAACCATTTTTACCTGCAAATTCCCGGATATCCATCCGGTTGATTCACAAAATATGGTAGCAGCAAAGTCCGCCGAATCTTATGAAATTGAATTGATTGACGAAGCTAAATCAACAGAATTGTTTTCAACGAAGCATTCCATAAAACAGAAACCAACAATCCTGATGGTTGATGATGATTCGGAGATACTGGAGTTGCTCAACGATATGCTTAAACCTTTGTATAACATCCGGTTCGCCAAAGATGGAATTGAAGCATTACAACTTCTCACTAATGCTGACATCGACCTGGTAGTTTCGGATATTATGATGCCCGAAATGGATGGAATTGAACTTTGTAACAACATCAGGCAGAATTTCGACACCAGTCATCTGCCTGTAATATTGCTTACTGCAAAAGCTGAAATAGAAGATCGCATAAGAGGCCTTCAGGCCGGTGCCGATTCCTATATCCCAAAACCATTCCATCCCGATCATCTTAAAATAAGGATTGAAAAACTGCTGACCAGGAGGCAGAATATCAGGAAGAATTTTGCTGTTAATGACGATATTTCTGCATTGATAAAAGAAATTCCGGATCCGTTTTTCCAAAAAATGTTAACCTATATTGATGAAAACATTGATGACGAATCTTTGCTTACCGAAAGGCTGATAGACCAGCTGGCTATAAGTAAATCTTCGCTCTATAACAAAACCAAATCAGTGCTGGGAACCACTCCTAATGGTTTGATAAACCAGCGCCGGGTAAGGAAAGCCTCCATTCTGCTCGATTCCACCAACTTAACAGTGAGTGAAATCATCGATCAGACCGGCTTTAACAGCAGGGCTCATTTTTATGAACTTTTTAATAAAGCTTTCGGTTGTTCGCCTTCGGAGTTCAGGCAGAAGAAGAAATAACTGGCATGAATGCAGGCACTTACTTTTAGTCATTATTTTACTTTCATCCATTCCATACCTATTCTGCAGACAAACATACCTTGTGTTTCGCAAGGTTAATCGTACCATAACACCCCTTCAATTGGAACGCCAAAAACTCTTGCTATGTCAGATGCCAGCTTGAGTGAGGGATTATACTTATCATTCTCAAGGTGGACAATTGTTTCCCTGCGGATATCTACTTTTTTTGCAAGTTCATCCTGGGTAAGATTAAACTTAATCCTAAACTCTTTTATTCTGTTATTAAGTGCCATTTAATCAGGATATTCCCATTCTGTCGAACAAGGTAAATGAAGCAGCAAAAACGATAACCATAATCCAGAAACTAGCCTCTAAAGCGATAATTAGCATGTCGGGAGCGGGCTGGGTATTTATTACGAAAGCCAACCCAACAATGCAAATAATTGATGCTAAGAACCCATTTCTTGCAGCCTTATTCAGGTTACTTTTCAGGCGTTCGTCGGCTTTTGCCTTGAGTATTCTATTAGCCAGACTTAGTTCATTTCCGTTATTCAACCTCAGAAGAGAAAACAAGCTTCTGAAATGAAAATGTCTTAATCTGGAGGGATAAACTCCATTTTGTAACCCGCCGGACAAGATAAGGAACAGGGCGGACACGTTTTTATGGCCTTAATAGTAGATTTGCATTTCCAAAATCCACTCAATGGATATCGCAAAACGCTTTCCTTCAAATCCTCTGATTCGTCCTGCTGATTTAAAACCAGGAATTAAAGGAATGGAGATTTTGTGTTTGCTTAATCCGGGCGTTTTTCAGTTTGAAGAAAAAATATGGTTACTGATTCGCGTTGCCGAACGGCCAAAACAAATTGAAGGCAAAATCAGTTTTCCCGTATATAATAGTAAAGGTGAAATTGAAATACTCAGTTTCGATAAAAACGACCCTGACCTGGATGCAACAGATCCACGAATAATCAA
>JBBSDC010000085.1:0-17076 GCA_038249705.1 Bacteroidales bacterium
ACAGGTTTCTTCCTCGATCAGCGTGATAACCGGGAACTTATTACCCGTTTTGCAGCAGGCCGCGATGTGCTGAATATGTTCGGTTATACGGGGGGCTTTTCAGTTTATGCTGCCAAAGCCGGAGCAAAACTTGTGCATACTGTTGATAGTTCGGCACCAGCCATTGCCATTGCTGTAGGAAATATGAAACTGAATGGATTCGATTCGCCTGATTATGAATGTATTACTGCCGATGCCCGTAAATACATGGAAAGGATGGAGATCGGCAAGTACGATCTGGTTGTCCTCGATCCTCCGGCATATGCCAAAAATGTGGCTTCCCGCAGCCAGGCACTCAAGGGCTATCGCACAATAAATGCAATGGCTCTGGAAAAAATCAGAAGTGGTGGTATTTTATTTACTTTTTCATGTTCGCAGGTGGTTGACAGGCAAACATTTACTTCGGCTGTAACAGCCGCTGCCGTTGATGCAGGACGCCAGGTACGGATAATTCAGCACCTTTCGCAACCTGCTGATCACCCGGTAAATATATTTCACCAGGAAGGGGAGTATTTGAAGGGGTTAGTGCTGATGGTGGAGTAGGAGGGGAAAGAGTAAAGGTTTCAAGTTTCAGGTTCAAGTTTTCCAAATCCAAATTCAAAAGTTATTTATTTTACCATTCCCCCCTTCTCCCGCTCTCCCCTTCTCCCGCTCGCCCTTCTCTCGCTCCCCCTTCTCCCGCTCCCCCTTCTCCCGCTCCCCCTTCTCCCGCTCCCCCTTCTCCCGCTCTCCCCTTCAAATTATTTTATCAGGACTGTTAAATCAACTTATTTTTGCTATCATCAGGCAACCATTCACCAAAACAGTGTTTGTATTTATGTAATAGTGGCAAATGTTTTCGGAAACGGTATTAATCAGGGAAGTGAAAAAGCGCAACCGGAAGGCTCTCGAAGAGCTGCATAACCTTTATGCTCCTGTTTTGCTTGGGCTCAGTTTGCGCTATTGCGGAAACAGAACCGATGCTGAAGATGTACTCCACGATGCCTTTATTAAAATTCTTTCAGCAATCGACTCTTTTATTGAAAGGCCAAACAGTTCATTTGAGGGATGGTTGAAAAGAATTACGGTAAATACTGCTCTTAATTTCATCCGGGGGAAAGTAAAAGCTAATTTCCTTGTCGGGCTAAACCCTTCGATGGAAGAAATGCAGGAAGAGCAAGCGGCCGACGACCCTCTTTCACGGTTGCACGAATTTCTTACCAAAGACATGATTCTGCAGATGATTTGCGAATTGCCCGATGGGTATCGTGCCGTATTCAATATGTACGTTTTTGAAGAATTTACGCATAAGGAAATCGCAACTGAATTGAATTGTACTGAGAATACCTCAAAATCGCAATTGTTTAAAGCACGCGCGATTCTTCGAAAGAAGATTTTAGAAAAAGTTGATAAACAGATGATTGAATCCGATTCCTGAGTGAATATTCAGGCATGTAATACGATTATTAACGGATTTTTGAAGTAATACAATAGGGAAAAAAACTGAGCAATGAAAAAGAATATAAATTCTGTCGATGAATTCTTCAGGGATTCGCTTCAGGACCATAAAGTAACTCCATCCGAAGCCGCCCGGAGCCGGTTTCTGGATGAAGCTGCAGCTACCGGGAGCAGTGGCCGTAGCAACTTCCTTCGCTGGTATAATATACTTGCTGTGGCAGTTGTGATAACGGCTTCGATATTCCTTTTTTCAGTTTTTTCGAAAGATAATGCTCCTGCTTCGGGAAAGACTGAGGGTAAACCTTTGGTGGGCGATACTAGAATTGCAGACCAGAATTTAGTTCCTGCCAAACCAGATAATCAATCAATTCAAACCAGGCTCAATTCTACCGCTCCTTCAAATACTGTTGATAATTCCTCACGGGGAATTAAAAATCAAGGACCCTTACTTGCGA
The DNA here is from genome assembly GCA_038249705.1 of Bacteroidales bacterium. Lineage (GTDB taxonomy): Bacteria > Bacteroidota > Bacteroidia > Bacteroidales > UBA4417 > UBA4417. Next base: position 1,932 of record JBBSDC010000085.1, read on the forward strand.
CAAAAAGAAATCTTTACACCAATACAACAGTAAATACTTCAACAAAAGAAAAGGGTGCAGTTGAAAACATAAAACTGGTTTCTGTTCAGCAAAATGTGTTAACAACAGCGGAGGTTTCAGAAGAATCAGCTGAAGCTAAAGTGAAACAAACAGAAGAATTAGCTGCCATTACTGATACTACATTGACCATCCTGCCAAATACAAATGAATACCCACAACCATTCCAAGATGTAATTAGTTCAAATCCTCCTTCAGCCATGGATCAAACTGAAGGGCTGCCCAATCCAGAACAAATGCCATCCCCATTCATTTTAACACCGTTTTTAGCTTACAGCCTCGACTGGAACCCTAAAAGCAGCGGCAATGGATTGACACATTCACTTACAATAGAAGGAAAGATGCAATACCGGCGATTCTCCTTCACTACGGGCGCAGGAATTGCAACCACAACCGCATTCAACAACTACGAGGTACTGTACAACGATTACTTAGGAAATTACAGCAAACTTGATTCCATTACTTTTGCTTACGATGAAAAACGCTATAACCTTGTGCCTTCATATTATATGAGCGATGTAATGGTATGGGACAGTTCCGTAAAACTTGATTCGTACCAGGAGGAAAACCGCTACAACCACCTGAGGGTTCCGGTATTATTGGGGTATGATATAATAGCATGGGGCAAATTTACAGCAGGAATTAGGGCTGGAACTGAAATATTTTTCTATCTTGGTTCAAATACTGTCTCGCGCGAGGAATACAATTCCGGGCAAAATAAAGTGGTAAGCGTAAATGCGAATAACGATGAACTTATGCGCACAAATATCTGGTTTATGGCGAGCTTTTCGGCAGCATATTACCTGAGCAAAAGAATTGTGATTGAAATAGAGCCCCATATGAAATATCTTCTTAATCCCTCACCATCTGGCTCTTTCGGTGCAAATCAGGAAGTAATACCCGCTTTACGTACGTCACTTAAAATTAAATTTTAAATTTACAGGCAACCTTCTGCTTAAATTCTGTTTTATTGGTAGCGTGCGTCTTTAGAATTTGTGTTTAACTAACTAAATGTCAAATAAAATCAATCAGTTTATGAAAAAGATATTCCTTCTGATCGCGTTATGGGTATTCACTCTGCCTTTGTTCGCACAAAATGCGGTTATTATCTCCGGAATTGTAACCGATATAAATACAGGCGCACCTCTGGGCTTGTATCCTGTGACTATTCAATCCGATTCGAGCAACGGATTTTACTACAACAATGTAGTTTATACTAATCAGGACGGCTTTTTTCAGGATACGATGGTAATTAATTCATTGATTCCAGGAATGGTTCACGTAACGGTTATTGACTGTCAGCAATATCCCCATGTTGCCAATCTCCCTTATGGTCCTGGAAACATGGCTCTGACGGTATCATTTTCAATATGTCCGGCTCCTGCAGGTTGCAATGCCGCATTTTCCTATGCCCCTGCCGGACTTCTTACCATACAATTTACCGACCAGTCGGTTTCGCCAAATGCGCTCCGGTTGTGGGAGTTTGGCGATGGAGCAACCTCCAGCCTGCTAAATCCGGTACATTCCTATCCAGCAACTGGTTTTTATAGCGTGAAACTTATCATCGGAGCGCAAGGCACCACATGCTGGGATAGCGAGACTATGATCATTTGGATTGGTGATTCTGTTTCCGGAGGATGCCAGTCGTACTTTACCACTCTGCCTGACCCCGGTATTCCGCATATGGTTAACTTTATAAACCAGTCAACGGGTAATATCGGGACTTATGACTGGGACTTCGGTGATAATCATGTGCTTACAGTCAATTACCCAAACAATCCCAACGTGAGCCATCAATACAATTATCCGGGGACTTATACCGCATGTCTTACGGTTCATGATTTTAACGGTTCGTGTTCCGATTACTATTGCACTTCGGTAGTAGTGGATACGAATTTCAGCCAGTGTCAGGCACAATTTACATTTTATCCTGACTCAGTAAGTAGTTTACCTAATTCCATAAAGTTTGTTGATCTTTCGTTGGGCAATCCAACACTGTGGTCCTGGGATTTTGGCGATCCTGCATCAGGCACGATGAATACCACTGCTGTTCAGAATCCAACGCATCAATATACTGCTGTGGGGACATATATTGCCCGCCTGATAATTTCGGGAAATAATTGTACCGATACTATTACTTTACCTGTTGTAGTTGGCCAGAACCTGGGTTGCCAGGCCTATTATACCTATGCCTCTGTTCCGGGTGCTTCGCCTAACGTTATACAGTTTACCGATGCATCTTTTATACAAGGGCCTGTTTCCTGGTTTTGGAATTTTGACGACGGAACCGTTTCGACAGAACAGAACCCGGTTCACGTATTTCCCGCCGGGCCAGTAATTGATCCGTATTTTGTTTGCCTTACTATTTCAAGTAACGACAGCATGTGTTCCAGCACTTTTTGTCTGCCTGTTCTTCCGCAAAATCAAGGTTGCCAGGCTCAATTCACAGCCCTTCCGGCACCAAACGCATTGCGCACTATAAATTTTGCAGATCAATCCCTTGGAGGTATCTGGCATTGGATCTGGAATTTTGGTGATGGCACCACCGATACCATCACTTTACCTAATAATCCAAACGTTAGCCATGCATACCAGACCCCCGGATTTTATAATGTATGTCTGACCATACAAGGTGATTATGGTTTATGCAATTCAACGCATTGCCAAACGGTTGCGGTTTACGATTCCATTCCGGGATGTCAGGCACAGTTTACTTACTATCCTGATTCTGCCAGCAGCATTCCAAATGTTTTACGATTTGTTGATCTTTCATTGGGCAATCCAACACAATGGTTCTGGGATTTTGGTGATCCGGCATCAGGAATACTTAATACTTCCACTGAACAGAATCCGGGACATTCTTTCACAGCGGTAGGGACATATTCTGTTTGTCTTACCATTAGCGGCCCTGACTGCCAGAGCGTATGGTGTGGAACAGTGCTTGTAGGTGCAGGCTCTGATTGCATCAATTACTTTACATTTTCTCAGATCGGACTTTCGGTAAATTTCCAGGGGCATATACCTAATAATGCAGGAGGAATGTTTGTGTGGGATTTTGGTGATAACCAAACCGGTACCGGTCCGAACGTAGTTCACAATTATACCTGGCCCGGAACCTATTTTGTTACACTTACCACAACTACGGGTCCGGCAAATCCATGCACTTATTCCTCATCACAGATAATTTCGGTAGGCGACACCACCATCTGGAGCCAGCTTTACGGGCAGGTGTTTGCCGGAAATTTCCCGGTAACACAGGGAGTGGTATTTCTTTTCTCGCTCGATACTACCGGTATTTATACCCCTTTTGTTGATATAGCCATTCTCGACTTAGCCGGAGTATATGTATTCCCTATGGTTCCGCAGGGTAATTACCTGATCTATGCCATTCCGCTAAGCGTTGGATATATTCCTACCTACTACGGCAATACACTGAACTGGCAAAATGCCACCGTTGTGCAGTTGAGTTCTCCGAATAACCCTTACAACATTAATCTGATCCAGAGCAATGTGTATGCTGCAGGCCCTGGTTCAATCGGTGGGCAAATAACACAGGGCGACTTCAGTGGTTCGCTGATTGATAAGGTTACTATGTTGCTGAAAGATGAATTTGGGAATACAATTCTCTATAGCCAGGTTGACCCATCAGGCATCTTCGATTTTTCACAACTGGCTTATGGTACTTATTACCTGTACGCCGAAATGGCCGGATGCGAAACCCAGCCGATGAAGATTGTTATTTCAGAAACCGTTCCTGATGCACACATGATGCTTACAATGAGCGGGAATAGTATCCTTGACAGGGATGACAAACAAATTTCGCTTGATGCCGGTGTGGTGTATCCTAACCCGGTAAAACAGGATGCACAAATTACTGTCAGGCTTACCAGCGCTTCCGACCTTGTAGTTGGGCTTTATAACATGACAGGGCAATTGGTTTATACTAAAACGGAAGCGCTGAATGTAGGTGAAACAATTGTTTTGATTCCTGCCAGCCAGCTGACGGATGGTATTTATATGCTTAAAATCTATACCCGCGAAGGAACGATATTGACCCGTAAACTTGTGAAAACGAAATAAATTCCGGTTTACTGTTACGAAAGACGGACTGCAGGGTTATACTGGCAGTCCGTCTTTGTTTTTATTCAAATAAACTTAAAAAATATCTGACACCCTAATCCTCAAACCCTAACCCCCAAACCCTCACCACGAATCTTTGCTGTTTTTCAACTGGTCTATAACCCTTCTCGATTTCTTGGTTGGCCGTCCGGCACCGCGATCGCGGTATTCGCTGTTGGTATCGTTAATCATTTTTACCCTGTCGTATTCGGTCTGCGAAGTGAGATCTTCCATAAAATCAGGAACAAGTTTTGCATTCACCCTGCTTTTGGGGAACTGCTTTACGCGGATGGTTTTAAACAAAGGGTTGAGGCTTACTGTAATTGTATCGCCGATTTTAATTTCTTTCGAAGCTTTCACATTGCTGCCGTCCATTTTTACCTTTCCGGCTTTGCATGCATCCGTTGCCAGACTTCGCGACTTAAACAGCCGCACTTCCCATAGCCATTTATCGATACGTAATGAAGATTCGTTTTCCATTTCTGAAAATTATTCGGCTTTCTAAAGATTTTAGTTGTTTGCCCGGCATTAGTTATTCCTCAGAACTGCATTTCTCTTTGCATCATTGCGAAATCCCTTGCGTCCTTGCGTTAAAAAAACTACTTCTTCCTGAAATAAACTTCCATCGGCACTCCAGTAAAGTTAAATTCTTCACGGATGCGGTTTTCGGCATAGCGTTTATACGGCTCTTTTACGTACTGCGGCAGGTTGCAGAAAATTACAAAAGTGGGATAAGGAGTCTTTATTTGAGTTATATATTTGATTTTCACTTCTTTCCCTTTTATAAAAGGAGGAGGAGTGCCTGCGAAAATTGGTAATAGTACATCATTAAGTTTACGGGTAGGTATCCGTTTACGGCGATTTTCATACACTGCTGTTGCTTCCTCCAACGCTTTGTGTATGCGCTGTTTGGTTAATACCGATGTAAAAATAATAGGCACATCGCTGAACGGAGCAATATTTTTACGGATGGCTTCTTCGTAATATTTATGTGTATGGGTGTCTTTCTCAACAAGATCCCATTTGTTAACAATAATCACAACGCCTTTGTGGTTGTTTTGCGCCAGTTTAAAAATGTTCATATCCTGCGATTCCCAGCCTTGCGTAGCATCTATCATCAGGAAAATTACATCGCTGCTTTCGATTGCCCGAATGGAGCGCATTACCGAATAGAATTCAATGTTTTCGAATACTTTAGCCTTTTTGCGCAAGCCTGCGGTATCAATCAGAAGAAAATCGAAACCAAACGAATTGTAACGTGTAAAAATACTGTCGCGGGTAGTGCCTGCAACAGGAGTTACAATATTGCGTTCAACTCCTAACAGTGCATTAACAAAAGATGATTTGCCAACATTCGGGCGTCCCACAACAGTAAATCGAGGCAGGTCGGGCAATGTTTCAGGTTTATCTTTATCAAATTCCTTAACAACCTCATCGAGCAAATCGCCTGTACCACCACCGTTTACAGATGAAATACCAAAAATATTTTTAAAACCCAGGCTGTAGAAATCGGAAGTTTCGTGAAACTTATCAGGGCTATCAATTTTATTTACAACCAGAAATGCTTTTTTAGGCGAACGCCTCAGCAGGCTGGCAACATCTTTATCGAGAGGCGTGAGCCCGTCGTGGGCATCCACCATAAAAACAATTACATCCGATTCCTCTATTGCCAGTTCAACCTGTTTAATAATTTCGTGTTCGAACACATCATCGCCGCCCACCACTATACCACCGGTATCGATGACCGAAAACTCAATTCCATTCCAGTCGCTATGTCCGTAATGCCTGTCGCGGGTTACACCGCTGGTAGGGTCAACAATGGCATCCAATGAGCCGGTGAGGCGGTTAAAAAATGTGCTCTTCCCAACATTAGGACGGCCAACAATGGCTAAAATATTTCCCATCTGATAATTTTGCTTTGCCCGGTATATGTCTGCTTTTGAAACAGGTTCAGGTATTAAAGCCTGAAACACAATTGATAAGCTTACCGGATATGTATTTTTTTGCAAAGGTAACCTAATTCCGGTATTTTAAAATATTTGTTTGTTATGGTTTAATAATCAGGCTCTTTCAGTTTTTTGTAACACTAATTTGCACCTTATCACCATTCAAATAATTCGTATTGGATGATAGTTAAATTCATAATCTTTTCAAATATCTTTAATCATATCATGGTTCGGACCATTATATTCAAACTCGCCAAGTATCCTGAAGCCGTTCTTTTTATAAAAATTCACTGCTTTCTCATTGTCACTCTGAATGCCACCCCAAAGTATAGTTCTTTTTATACCTGATGATTGCAGGTTTTTTAAGATATAAAGGAATAAGCTGTTCCCGATTCGCTGGCTTTGCCAATCATCAGCTACTGAAGGTGTATACGTGCAGTCATTATCATGGCTGAGATGCAAGCCTTAGGATTGCAATCTGAAACTGTCGTGGGTGATGTAACCGTATTTTACAATGGAATAGGCAATAATTTCCTGTGTTTCAACATCGCGTGCAATGTAACCTATGTTTTGGTTTTGACTTTCGAAAAAATATTTAATTGACATTAAATCAAATGGATGCGGGTCAAAACGACTCCTTTTTTCTCCGCTTAAGCGCTGTAAATAGGTTGTTAATTGATTAAAATCATCCATGGTAAGTTTACTCAGAAGTACCTGATGGTTGTTTTTCGAAAGAATAATCATGGGATGTTTTAGTAAGTTGCATGAGTGATTTTAAACCGAAAGTAAAAAAGATATAATAATGAATACTGTTTCGGATAAAATTACTATTTTCAATCCCTCATTAAACTATTTGATTATGCTGGTTCAGTTTCAGATCGAATTTAAAACATTTCCGGGTCAACAATTAATGATCACAGGGTCGCTGCCTGCTTTGGGCGAAGGGGGAATACATAGCGCCATCCCGATGTTACTGCAAAATGTGAAGGCAGGCCTCTGGGTTTATCAGGTTGAAATTCCTGATGGTACAGGTTTCAGCTACAGGTATTTTGTGAAAGACGATAATTTTAAAACTAACATTGAAGAATGGGGTCCTGACCGCGTTTTTAAATCTGTGAAAAGGCAGGTATCCTTCATTTTGTTATCGGATAGGTGGAGATCAATGTCGGATCCGGATTTTGCTTTGCATTCGTCGGCTTTTCTGAATGCTATACTCAAACCGGGAAAACTATTTAAAGCTCATACGGCGAAATCTACTGAAAGTGAAGGTGTTGTTATTCTGCGTTTCAAGCCAAATGTGGTCCGGATCAAACCTGGCCATAAAGTAGCCGTGAGCGGAAATGCTGCAAACCTCGGGCAATGGGTTGAGAAAAAGGCTGTTTCGCTTGGCAATCCTGATCATCCGCAATGGAGTGGCGAAGTTGCAGTTAACATTTCAGAGTTTCCGATACATTATAAATATCTGATTAAGAACGAAAAAGGAAAAACGGAATTCTGGGAGAAATCATTTGACCGGACTGTAAATCTTCCTGAAGGACAAATTCCGGAGGTAATCGAGATCGGCGACGAAAAATTTGAATTCCCACAATATCCTTGGAAAGGTGTTGGTGTTGCTATCCCGGTGTTTTCGCTGCGGCGCGAGAATGGTTTTGGTGTAGGCGAATTCACTGACCTGAAGCTGCTTGTCGATTGGGCAAATGCAACCGGAATCCATATGATCCAGATTTTACCTGTAAACGATACCGTTGCCAAACATACCTGGCAGGATTCATACCCTTATGCCGCTATTTCGGTGTATGCTATGCACCCCATTTACATCAATCTATTGGAAATAGGCAAGTTAGAGTCGGATATCAACCAGCAGATTATTGAGGCACAGGGTAAATACCTTAATTCGCTCAAAAAAATTGATTATGAGGCAGTAATGGCTCTGAAATCAAGGTTTTTTAAACTTTTTTACGATCAGAGCAAACACGAATTTCTGAATGATCCACTAGTGCTTTCATTTTTTGATGCGAATGAACATTGGCTTAGGCCGTATGCTGCGTTTTCCTATCTGCGCGATCTTTTCAATACGCCCGATTTCAGCCGCTGGGGCGAATACAGCAAACCAACGCCTGAGTTATTGGCAGTACTTACTGATAAAAATTCGGCACATTTCGATGATATTGCAGTACATTATTTTATTCAGTATCATGCTTTTAAACAGTTATTGGATGCTGCTGAATATGCACGGTCGAAAGGGGTAGTTCTTAAAGGTGATATTCCGATTGGCATTTTCCGCAACAGTGTGGATGCATGGCTAAGCCCGCAACTTTACCATATGGATTGCCAGGCCGGCGCTCCTCCCGACGATTTTTCGAACAAAGGACAGAACTGGCGTTTCCCGACCTATAACTGGGAAGAAATGGCAAAAGATAATTATGCATGGTGGCAACAGCGGCTGCGACAGCTTTCGGGGTATTTTGATGCTTTCAGGATTGATCATATTTTAGGGTTTTTCCGGATTTGGGAAATTCCTTCCACTCAAGTAGAAGGCTTGATGGGCTATTTCAACCCGAGTATTCCGTATTACCGCGAAGAATTGCAGAATCGTGGCATCTGGTTCGACGAACAGCGTTTTTGTAAGCCCTATATCCGCGAGCATTTCCTTTGGGAACGCTTTGGTGATCTGACCGATTTTGTAAAAACAAATTACCTTACCGAGTTTGCGCCGGGTTGCTACAACCTTCATCCTGATTACGATACACAGCGTAAAGTTGAAGATAAACTTACAGCTGAGCCGGATACAAGTCCCGAAATGCGTAACCGTCTCGAACGCATAGTGCAGGGGTTATATTCACTTATATCGGAAGTTTTATTTTTATATGCACCCGGAACTGACGGCAACGCGTTTTTTCCACGCAATGCACTGCATTTTACCCGTTCGTACCAGGAACTGGATGGACATACCAAGCATGTTTTAAACGAAATATATCTCGATTATTTCTATCACCGCAACGAAGAATTCTGGCGGACAAAGGCCATGGACAAACTTCCGGTAATTAAAAAAGCTACCAATATGCTCCTTTGCGGCGAAGATTTAGGGATGGTTCCTGCCTGTGTTCCGAGTGTGATGAACGAATTAGGTATCCTGAGTCTGGAAGTGCAGCGTATGCCCAAAAACCCTAAAATCGCTTTTGGCTATCCTGCCGCTTATCCTTACCTGTCGGTGGCCACGCCTTCGTCGCACGATACCTCAACCGTGCGGGCTTGGTGGGAAGAAGACAGCAGACAGACGCAGAAATTTTACAACGAAATACTCGGCAACCAGGGCGCAGCCCCTGCTGAATGTAACACGGATATAGCACGGCAGATTATTATTCAGCACCTTTATTCGCCAAGTATGTGGGCTGTTTTCCCTATTCAGGATCTACTTGGAATGGACGAAACTTTGCAACTGCCCGATGCACATGCCGAACGGATAAACCACCCTGGAAATCCTAACCACTACTGGCGTTACCGATTGCATTTAAACATCGAAAATCTTTTGCATCAAAATAGTTTCAACGAGTTTTTAAAGGAACAGATCAGGCTATCCGGAAGGTTGGATGTGTATTAAGAAGGTACGATTTTTTCTCTTGTACGCTGGTATCGAAGGTAACGTAAACACTTTCACAGTTTTGAACTTTGGAAGTGTTTGTTGCCTTAATTACAATCCCGCTCATTTTAAGAGTATAAACCTATCTTGATATTCCTTGATCAACATCTAAATCAAATCAGCTTTATAAAATAGTTAGGAATTTAGTTAATGAATTTATCCTGAGTTAGTTACTATAGTCCGGAAGAAGCAGCGGGTTTACTTGTGGATTATTATATGTTGAAAGATTTTGTATTTTTGATTTAAAATCTCTGTATTCAATCTGCCAAAAGGATTTTCGATTTGCATTTTTGATGAAGATTTTGACCCATATTTACAATTGAACCTCAAATACATGTAAAACCCAAGCTATGAAAGCTGCGATTTATAATGCGTACGGACCTCCTGAAATTGTGCAACTATCAGAAATAGAGAAGCCTGTTCTTCATGCAAATGAGGTACTAATTAAAGTGCATGCAACCACAGTTAACAGAACGGATTGCGGTTTCCGGAGTGCCGAATATTTTATAGTTCGTTTTTTCAGCGGACTTATAAGACCGAAAAATAAAACACTGGGTAACGAGTTTGCCGGCGAAATAGAAGCTGTAAGTGCTGGTGTAAAATCATTTAAGCCGGGTGATAAAGTGTTTGGATATAATGATACTAAATTCGGGGCACATGCACAATATATGGTGATGGATGAAAATGGAGCTATAACCACTATGCCTGTAAACACAACTTACAAAGAAGCTGCTCCTATTACCGAAGGAGCTCATTATGCATTATGCGATATCAGAGCTGCAAAAATTAAAAGCGGGCAAAAAGTTCTGATAAATGGTTCAACAGGAGCGATCGGTTCAGCAGCAGTTCAGCTGGCAAAATATCTGGGAGCAATAGTTACAGCAGTGTGTGATACTAAAAATGAAGAATTAGTTAAATCATTGGGAGCTGATCGCGTTATTGATTATCTTAAAGAGGATTTCACTAAGATAGACAGTAAATTTGATGTTATATTCGATGCTGTAGGCAAAAGTTCGTTTAGTAAATGCAAACCACTTCTCAAAAAAAACGGGATTTATATGTCAACCGAGCTTGGATATATGTCGCAGAATCCTTTCCTGGCCATAGTAACTCCTTTGTTCAGCGGTAAAAAGGTGCTGTTCCCAATTCCTGATATCAGTAAAGCTGATGTTGTCTTTTTAAAGGAATTGATTGAAACAGGCAAATTTAAACCTGTTGTGGACAGATATTACCCACTTGATCAAATTGTTGAGGCATACAAATATGTGGAAACAGGACAAAAAACCGGAAATGTGGTGATTATAGTTGAACATTAATTGAAAAGCGGCGAATACTGATAATAAACTTTAAGTAACCGGAACAACTCAGAAGTGTTCTGTTTTTCTGAATTCGCATTTGACAATAATGCATTTTATAAAAGATTGATATCGAATGTATAGCAGGTCTGATTTAATAGAAATTGCAAAACTTTTCCTCAAACTTGGAGTAATCGGTTTTGGAGGTCCTGCAGCACATATTGCAATGATGCAGTATGAAGTGGTTACAAAAAGAAAGTGGCTTACCGAACAACATTTTCTTGATTTAATTGGTGCAACAAATTTAATTCCAGGTCCAAACAGCACCGAAATGGCCATTCATATAGGTCACGAAAGAGCCGGCTGGCGTGGAATGATTGTGGCCGGACTTTGCTTTATTCTACCGGCAGTTCTTATAACCGGTATTTTCGCGTGGCTTTACAAAAAATTTGGACAACTGCCCGAAGTGCAGCCATTTATATATGGAATTAAACCTGCAATAATTGTAATAATTGTTGCAGCAGTTTTCCCATTGGCAAAAAAATCAATTAAATCCATTGATCTCACACTGATCGGATTGGTGGTTTTAGTCTGTTCATTGCTTAGTTTCAATGAATTATATCTGATGTTCGGAGCAGGATTATTTGCTATACTTCTTACTTCTATCCGCAGCAAAAAACTGAACAATATAAACAGCGTTTTCCCATTTGTACTGCTACAGCTATCGGGCAGTGCATTTATAACAGCTACAAATTTCAATCTGTTTCTCATTTTTTTGAAAATAGGTGCAATACTTTACGGAAGCGGTTATGTTTTATTCGCATTTCTCGATACGGAATTTGTTTCAACAGGGCTTTTGTCGCGGCAACAACTCATGGATGCTATAGCTGTAGGACAATTTACTCCAGGACCGCTTTTTTCGTCAGTTACATTTATTGGTTATCAAATCAATGGCTTTAAAGGAGCAATTGTTTCCACAATTGGCATTTTTCTTCCGTCATTCGTGTTTGTGGCTTTGCTTAATCCACTTGTAAAGAAAATGCGAAACTCAAAACTCTTTTCCTGTTTCCTTGATGCGGTAAATGTGGCTTCGGTTGCAATTATTGTTTCCGTTTGCTTTACGATGGGGATGGAAACAATTACCGACTGGCGCACCATTTTAATTGCTGTAATAAGCATTTCGACCGCTTTTGGTATCAGAAAACTAAACAGTGCTTTTATCGTTTTGGGAGGTTCGTTATTGGGTTACATTCTGTCATTTGCTTAAAAATAATCATTTATGCTTTTGGGAAAAATGCATGGCTGATTCATGGTTTTGGATGGGGATTATTTCATATTGCTTTTGGCTGGCAATTGCTCATTACTTTAATACCGTTAATCTTTATCCAATCCTATATTGTACAAAAAACTAAAAACAGCTGGACAGGGATTATTATGCATGGCGGATTAAATGGCCCGAGTTTTATCGCCATTTGTTTTGGATTGATATGAAAGTAAGTTTTTGCGGGAGTTTTTAAAAAGATTATTGAAAAGAAGGAAAATGGTGCAATCAATGCCCGATCGAATATATTAATGTGTAATTGTAAGTGATAGTTTTAACGTTTAGTTCTGTGCCGCATCAGTTGTAGGTGTTTCATTGTCCGAATGCAGCGATTTTTTTATGTGTTGGTCATACCTGTGTTTGATAATATGCTTTTGCATTTGGTAAAATTCATCATCAGAAACAGTGACCGGTTTCTGTAAATTTTCGTCAAAAGTATGTGATAACCCTGTTATTCTGAAAAACAAATCAGTATAAATTTTAAGTATAACTCCTTCTTTTTCAAATACTACGTTTTCGAGTTTGCGCCTCCTGAATAACTTGCCAAAACGATATTCGTCAATTTCATCATAATCCTCATGAAAGGAAAATCCTTCCGAAGCTAAGTCAGAAATAAGCTTTTTGACAGATGCACTATCCAGAGTTGTCATTGCTACTTGAAAAATTATCTCACGAAAATACGAAAATATCGATTTTGTTGAGCAGATGAGCAACAATCAATGAAAATGATTTAGAAATTGTATAGAATCTCCTTCTTCCGGTTGTTTGTTTGGCTAATAGTATATCCTGCTGCGCATGGTTTAGTATTTCCGAATGAATAACGAAGCGTATTCTGAATTTATGTGACATACTATAATCTGATGTTTAAATCTTGTTTTCAAAATTAATGGCAGGTAATGGGCCTTGGTAAAATGCCAGATTTTAAATTCCAACTTGTCGAAACAGATTTAAATTTCACCAGGAATTCATGCTTTACATAAGTATCATACCTTAGCTAAGCGCCTTAATTCCGATCAAAATGCTTTAAAACTCGCTTTTTGATTGTAATTGTCGATAAATATTATATGCTCTAAGTTGTTGTATAACAATGTGATGTATATTATTTTCAAAATAAAGTGAAAATAATTCTGAAAATGGTATCACCTTTTCGAAAAATCTGGATTATATAGTAAAGGATACCCCGAAATAATATAACAAAAGAAACAATCTGTACATCGCTTACATTTCAATTCAACTTCCATCTTGCCATAAACTCATTTTTCGGACAATAGAATTCGCTGCAGCAACTGTTCAGGAATTGAAAAGAAAAATTAAAATTTAATTCACATTGGTGCTGCTGCATTCGTTAAAAAACAACATAAAAAGCAAACCAATATTTACACGTTATAACTAAAATTACTTGTTTGCAATCTGCATAAATACGGTCTCAAACATACACCAATCGTACAAAATTAAAGCTAAGATAACATCAATATTCTGATGTGCCATTCAACCGGTATCAGAACAATTTATTACCCTCACCCTTTTAGTTTTAAACTTAACCAAATGAAAAACCCATTAAAACATTCAGCCACCATTGAGCAATACCTTGCCAATGAGATGGCTCCTCCTGAGCAGGCAGCTTTCAGGGAGGAATTGCGAAGAAATCCTTTACTGGCAGAAGAGTTGAATGTTTCGCAAACAATTGATTCAGCTCTTATTCGGGAAGATATTATTGATTTGCGGCGTAAGTTGATTACAGCAATCAATAAAGGGCGTGCACATAAGGAAGAGATTCCGGTTGTACGGCTGAATTCCCGGAAATGGTGGTATGCCGCCGCCTCCATGCTGGCACTTTGTGCTGTTGCCGCTACATTATATTTACAAACACCGCGTAATATCTCTAATGATTCACTTTTTAACGAGTATTATACTTCGGAGAACATTATTGATCAAACCCGTGGTGACCAGAATATAATTGAAGCTGTGATAAAGTTCCAGCAAAAGGACTTCGTATCTGCCTCGTTACTATTCAATAGTATCCTCGAAAAAGACAATTCGAATATAGCTGTCTGGTTCTATTACGGGGTTTCAAACATCGAAACTCAGGATTATGAAAGTTCGATAAAAGCTTTTAATACTATTATCGAACACAAGGATAACCCGTATATTGAACATGCCGAATGGTATCTGGGTCTTTGTTACCTGAAAAATAATCAGAAAGAAAAAGCCATCAATCAATTTGGTGTAGTTGCTTCTGATACTGAAAATTTCTATCAACAGGATGCAAAGGATATTCTTGATAAACTAAAACCCAACTAAACAACATTAATTCGTATTTATTAACTTAAAGAGGCTGTCCGATAAGGTGACAGCCTCTTTTGTTTTGCAGGCTATAACTGTTAAGCTGGATTTTCCTCAGCAAATTGCAACTTATGTATGGATTATTGATTTTCCTGTGGATTTCGCATATCATAGAAAAATATTTACTTTTGTGCGTATTAGATGGAAGTGCGTCGGAGCTGATCTCATTGCAGGCGGTCGGCTTCGGCTGTTTTTAGCTCAATCATACTATTTTGAAACAGAACCTGCTGAAAAACTCAAACATTTTTTTAATGATTTTGGAATCCGGTGCTCTGCACCTTACATCACGATATGCTTTTTACTAACTACAAATATGGCGCCACTCTGTGGCTTTATTTAGGGTCTGCTGAAAAACTCCGATGGAGTTTAATTTTAGTAACCTCCGGTGCAACCGGAGGTTATTGTCGTGCAGCAGATCAACCCC
>JBBSDC010000086.1:0-17033 GCA_038249705.1 Bacteroidales bacterium
AGTGAATAGTGAATAGTGAATAGTGAATAGTGAATAGTGAATAGCTGTAGCGCAGCGGAAGTTGGAGTGTAACGGAAACCAAGCTTTAGCATGGTGGCGCTCTGCGCCATGAATAGGGAATAGTTCAGTATTTGTCACACTGCAACCGGTTTTAGGCAAATTGAAGAGTGCATCAAAAATTTCTCGTAAAATGTATTTACGCTTTCGTTTGTTCTGTAGAATAGCTAATAGTGATTTCCATAAAGTTACATACTAATATCCATTCAAATAACAGATAGTAAATGCATTATGCATTTTTTTATTATCATTTTAATAAAGCTTTTCCACTACTGCTAACTATAATCTCAAAATCTAGCCAGTCATTTACTTAATTAGCCAAGGCGCTTGATAGTCCACTGGTCGTATTTTAACGACAGGAATTTTAGGATTAAAACGAATGTCTATCTTCTCGATTTTTCCACCTGTAAGTACGTACATAAGCGACTGATAGGGCTCAAAAACAAGGTTTAAATCAATGCTTTGTCCTTCGTAATTGATGTTGACCGGTATGGTTTTTATTTCAGTTTCCAGAGATTGTCCGTATTCAAGAGGGAATTTTATCCTATCGGCTTTCGGGTTAGGAAAGAAAATATAAAGCTTGTTGCCATCTTTACGGCACCAGTGTCGGGGGATTGTATTTCCTTGCACAAAAGGGTTAATATTTTCGGGTAAATTAACTGATGTATTTTTCGATTTCATTATTTTATCAACAAACTGAGAATAGTCAGAGTGCGGCAGAAATCCCGGTTCTTTTGGCTCGTTTTTAAGAATAATCTTTAGCCCTTCGCCGGCAAGTTGGTTAAGCCGCTTTACTATTTTATAGTCAATATAATTGGCATTTATATAAAGTGCTTTAAATACAGCATTTCCAACTATCAGTTCTCCATTTTTTACAACTGCTTTTTCAAGAAATTCGCCATTAATCCATGTTGGATTAAAGCCGGAAAGCTCCTCAGGAAAATACACATAACGCATTTCATAGTATCCCCATGCCCATATAAATTGTTTTTCTTTGGGCATTACTCCTGCAATCCATGAATCCTCAGTAGGCAGATAAACAGCAATGTCAGAATAAGTTATGCCTTTTTTCAAATAGCCGGAAACAGTTTCGAGGTACTTATTAAAAGCGGTAATTTCGGATTCCAGGTTTCCCTTATCTCCGATATGGGTCGTAGCATAAAAATTTACAGTATCCTGTCCTTTAGGATTATGCGCTTTCCCATGCCATATAATTTGATTGATGCCATTGGCAAAAAGAGCGTCGGCTACCAATTTTAAATCGGATGTTTGTTCCTGTCGCATGTAATCGCGGGGCCAGCCGTACAGGCATGTAAACGTTTCGGATGAAACATGTTTTTTCCCCGTCAATAATGCCGCAGAAGCTGGAATGGCACAAAACTCCGGTTCGAAAAGCATGGATTCTCCTTCGGGAATATCCAAAATTGAATAGCCCGAAATCAAATCGCAGGGCGCGCCCGCAACCTGACCTCGTGATAAAATTCCCTTTTGGTTTAAAGTAGCATCATAATCTCTGTAAAACCGAAGCACCTTATCCGATATAAGCGACATATAATCGTAAAAATGCTGACAGTTTACCGGCTTGTATATGGAATCCATATAAGGAGTTATATCATATCCGAAACGCGAAATAAAATCCTTGTCGAAATTTTCGCACCACAGTTTTTCGGTTTCTACTTCCCAGCTATCGATAAAATAAGCTTGAGCGATTTTTGTTTTAGGGCGCGGAAACGCCTTGATCATACGGTTAAAGTATGGAGTATAATTTTGGGGAGTGAGGTGGTCAATCACATAACCGGGCCTGGGGTGTTCCCACGAACGTGTTATTATCTGGCGCCATGCAGGCTCGCCATATTTTTGAGTAGCTTGTTCAAATGGCACATAGCTATCGCCAAAAGGCCATAAGGTGCCAAAAGTTAAATCGCAACCAATACCTATGGAATCAGCATAGCTGATCGTATATTCAACTATATTTTTCCATTCCGGGCTCAACCATTCCTGCCGT
This sequence comes from Bacteroidales bacterium, assembly GCA_038249705.1. Lineage (GTDB taxonomy): Bacteria > Bacteroidota > Bacteroidia > Bacteroidales > UBA4417 > UBA4417. The sequence continues at coordinate 2,063 of JBBSDC010000086.1, forward strand.
GGAGTATAAGTGGTGTCGTTTTTATTGAATCTGTTTAAGGGATAAACCCACGCCAGTTCAACGCCTCCAAAACCATGAGCTTTAAGCCAATCTAAATTATACTTCACATCCTCTTTTTTTATTTCGGAAGCAAACCACCAATAGCGCGTATAAGGTTTTGAGTCAGAAAAAATGTGTAGATCGCTTTTTTTATCTTTGCTTTGAGCAAACACCCTGTTGTTTGCAGTTACTAACAATAACCATGTAAGCAGGCAGATTGCGAAAATCAGAAATTTCGATTTATTTTTCATATTGATTTTATTGCAGCAGGCATTCATTTATTATTTGAATTTTAACCAGTCAATTGAAAACATTTGTTCGTTATCTCCATAAAAGAGCAGCCAGAGGCCATGAACTCCGGTTGTTTTTTCCACTTTAAAAGTTTGTTCCTGCCATGCGTTGATTTCATTTGGCTTAATATTGATAATAGCGAGACGCTTTTGCCACGGTTTATCGAGCGACATAACAATCTTTCCTCCTTTTGTGCCGGGAGCGATTTTAACGGTTACACTGTCAACACCTTGCCCAAAGTTGATATATTTAAATGCGGCTTTATCACCATTATAAAATTTTTCCAATCCTTCCTGTAGCCCTTCTTTCTGTTCAATCCGAAGATTGCCGGTAAGAATACAAGCCCATTCAGCTTGAATTACTTTTTTTGCATCAAGTGGATTGCCTGCGCCCTGGGATGTCATTTCTACTTCGGGAACCGAACCGTCGGCAAGGAAAGTAATTGGTTCGACACACGCTTTTCGCATGGTATTGCAACCGTGTGTCGAGCGATGATAAAACACGTACCATTTATCTTTAAATCCTGCAATTGAGCCGTGATTGTTCCAGTTTCCGGGATTGCAGTAATTGTTGTCAATAATTATGCCTCTGTATTTATAAGGTCCGTATGGCGATGTTGCAGTAGCATAGCCAATACATGTTGGTATATCGCCCCGGCTTATATCAGCATAAACGAGGTAGTAAATGCCATTTCTTTTGGCAAGGAAAGCACCTTCGTGAAAATGGTGTTCGGTTTCGGTTAAAATACTGTCTTTAACTGACGACAAATCCAATTCTTTCATATTGGGCTTCATTTTTGCCATTTTCATTGCAAACTGTCCCCAGATATAATAAACCTGCCCATCATCATCAGTAAAGATGGCTGGGTCTATCTGGTTGTAGCCTTTTAAATCAATTTTGGTTCCATTGGTAAATGGTCCTTCAGGGCTTTTTGATGTTGCTACACCTTCTGCATTTTCCTTATCGGGCTGGCAGTAGTAAAGGTAGTATGTTCCGTTTTTATAAGCGGCGTCGGGAGCATACAAAACCTTGTCGTTGTATGATATCCCATCTCTTTCGCCTTTTGACATAAAAATATCCCTGGCAAGAACCCAGTTTTTCATGTCAGTAGTATAAAGGAGGTGATGGCTGTGCGAACAATAGTAATCGCAACTTTCATCAAGCGAGCCAAAGATGTATAGTTTACCATCATTCCAAACCCTTGCAGAAGGGTCGGCAATATATGTGCCGGCGGGTGAAATGGGGTTTTGGGAAAACAAGGTTCGGGCAACAAGTAAGAAAATTACAAACGAGTATATGAATTTCATGAGTATTATTTTTTGTTTAAAGGCTATTGCTCCGTTCGCGTTCGCCTTATTTCCAGACGCGTGCGGCAGGTATTCATGTTTAAATCAATCATCAAATATACTGAAGGGGTTCGAAACGCACCCCGCATGATTTTAGTTAAATTCGAATCAGGTTTTGATTTTTAGAATACAAGAAATAAAGTATGAGTCTGTGTTCGTGCCAGCCAACGGAATCCGGAAATTGTGAATCAAGTGGTTCTTTGGTTCACTAAATTATTTTAAATCCGTTTGCATTCGTTAGGCCCTTAGACTGCAATCATAAACCGCTCGCACCAGCGCAGACAATGGCTATCCGCTAACAGGAAAGTCAACAGTTGTTTATAGTTCAATCAATTTGTTTTTAATGGCGAATTTCACCAGTTCAATAGTGTTCCTGAGTTCGAGTTTTTCGAGGATATTGTTTTTGTGAGCCTCCACGGTTCGTGTGCTTATATTCAACTGGCTGGCAACTTCTTTATAGCCAAGGCCTTCGGATAGCAATTGTATTATTTCTATTTCGCGTGCTGTAAGTCCGGTAAGCTTGTGATGGGCATACTTATCGCCGGTACTCGCTTTTTTCATAAAATTGCGGCTCAGTGTTTTTTCCAATGATGCGCTGAGGTATTGGCCGCCATCCATTACAGTGCGAATGGTTTCTATAAGCTCTTCTTTCTCAACATTTTTGGTAAGATAAGCAGAAGCTCCTGCCTGGAAAGCACTGGAGATAAGGTCTTCCTCATCATTCCCGCTAAGGATAATTACTTTTACCTTTTTGTATTGCTTTACAATAGATTTTAAAATATCAATTCCGATAGGTTTGGGCAGGAAGATGTCAAGTATCACAATATCAACCTTATGATTTTCAAGGAGGCGGAATAATTCGTCTTTGTCCAGTGCCTGGCCTGCCACTTTGATGTTTTCTTCATGCATAATCAATGAAGAAATACCATCTATAATGATTTTGTGATCATCCAACATCACAATCATGATTTTTTCCATAGTCAGATATGTTTTAATGCCATATTACAGGTTAAGTCTGAATTCAAAATCGTGAGTGAGGCAATGATTTCGTTTTTCAGCTACAAGAAGTTGACGATTTCGAAGCACAAAACTGTCTGCCAGCAATGAGCTTGAGACGAAGCACAAAGCTTCATTTAACCAGTGAACCGCCAATTTCTTGCAGGTGTTATAGCCAGAGCTTCTTGTCATTTTAGTTGATTTTTATTTCTAAGAACAAAGTCGTCAAAAGTTTTTGGCTCTTGTCCTGTAATAATTTTTACCCATTGAGTTGACTTTGGTGTTTTTTGAAATCGTGGGAAATAATGTAACATAATCATCACTAAAATTAGCATTGTCGGCATTTTTTCTTTTCGTTTGGTCAAAAAGAATTGCATTATACCAGGTGAAATAAATTTTATATTCTTTCCAATTCCTTTACTGATTTTTTCAGCCATTTCAGTAAATGTCAAGGTTTCATTATTAGTTAATTCATAACTTTTATTGATATGGTTTTGCGGTTCGATTAACACTTTTGCTGTCACAGAACCAATATCTTCTGCGTCTATTACTGTGAATTTTGCCTGTCCTGCGGGCAAATAAATTCTATGATTATTCACTAAGTCATTACGTAAAGTCGTAATGTAATTCTGCATAAAATAGGCAGGTCGTAAAAATGTATATGGAATTTTACTGTCAACAATTAATTTTTCTATTTTATGATGGGGTATAATTTTGCTGTTCTCCACACCTTGCACAGATAGAAACACAATGTGCTTTACCGAAGTTAGCTTTGCAATTTCAATTAGTGGTACAAAATATTTTTCAACGTCTGAAATTTGCGGTGGTCGAAGCAAAAACAGTACGTCTAAGTCTTTTAGGGCAGGCAAAAAAGTCTCAATATTTATAAAGTCAAATTTGATTGTCTTGATGTTGAAATTTGATAGCTTCTCATTACCAAATTCTGTGTCCCTGACACCTGCATATATTTCTAGTTGATGGTCAAGTTTTTTCAAAGCAGATAATACTTCGATTCCAACATTTCCTGTCGCCCCTGTAATTAAAACTTTTTTCATATTATTATTGTCAGATAAGGTCTTTTCATTTTTGGTTTGTTTGTCGTTGCAAGGTCGTCTATTAGCATTGGCTATATAATGCCAATTATTTGATCAATCCGGAACTTTCGGCAATGTAAAATTAAATATTGCACCTTTCCCGTATTCACTCTCAACCCAAATAGTACCACCATTTTTCGTTACAAACTCCTTGCACAAAATTAAACCAATACCAGTTCCCTTCTCCTCCGAATCGCCAATTGTTTTATGATCAATTTCAACCCTGAAAAGCTTTTCGATATCTTCTTTTGTAATCCCGACACCGTTGTCAGTAACTGAGATTTTTAGAAAATTTCCTGAATCTGAAGCTTTAATATTAATTGTACCGGCCTGTTTTGAATATTTAATTGCATTCGAAACCAGGTTAACCAGCACAGTGGATACCATATTAATATCGCCATACGCATAGGTATCGGTTTTAACATCCATGTCAACCTGTAGGTTCTTTTTATCGGCACTTTCCTGCAATATTGCAACAGCTTTAAACGAAAGTATTCCCAGGTCAATTTCCTGTGGCTTAAATTTCATTGATCCGGCCTGTGAGGTTGACCATTGCAGTAAATTCTGAAACAGTTCGTATAAATTTTCCGACGATTTATAAATTCCTCGTATATACTCAAGTTTTTGTTGTTCACTCAGCTCAAAAAAGGAGTTTGTCAGCATTTTAGTAACTGAACGGTAGGCACTTAACGGGTTTTTAATATCATGGGCAATAATGGTAAAAAACTTGTCTTTCGTAGCGTTTAATTCCTTCAATGCAGCTTCGGAATCCGAAAGAGTATGGTTCAGCACTTCAAGTTCCTGGTTTTTTTGAGCCAGTAGTCTGGATGAATTTAGTTTTAATGAGTAAAGACGGTAAAATACTATCGAAAGGACAAATACCAGAATACTAACCACAACCAGAAACCATTGAAGATTTCTTTTCTTTTCGAGCTGTATTGCCTGCAACTTGATATCCTTTGTAAGGTTACTGATTTGTATTTCTTTTTTTTCACTTTGGTATTCTGCTTCCAGTTCCAATACCTGTTTACGCTTTTCAGCATTAAAAAGGCTATCGTCTACCTGTTTGAGGAGTTTATAATTTTCGTAGGCCAGTTTATAGTTTTTCAAACTGTCGTAAGTTGATGCCAGGTTATCGTAATATATTCTCTGAATGGAGTAAGCATTAATTTCTCTGGCAATTTTCAAGCCTCTTTCGCTTAAGGCAATTACAGTATTATATTCTTTTAATTTCAGATAGGATATCGTCATATTAGCGAGGCATGAAGAAATCCGATATTTGTCATTTAAGGATTCATTGATTTTTAAAGCGGAATTATAATAATTAATCGCTTTCCGATATTCCTCATTCTTATCCGAAACGATTCCCATATTGAGGTAGGATGCTGCCTGCCCTTTTTTATCGACCAGGCCGATATAAATTTGTAACGATTTGTCCAGAAATTTCAGGGATTGGACTAAACTGTCCTGGTTAATATAATTGGCTGCAATATTATTATAGCATACACCCATGTTATACTTGTCGCCGGTTTGTTCAAAAATTTTAAGTGATTTCTCAAGATATTTTATGGCATTTTTATAGTCAGACTGGGCGTTTAATACATTGGCGACATTGATATAGGCATTGGCTACTTCCTTTCCTTCGCTGCTTTTTTCAGCGTAATGTAATGCATTCAGATAATATTCCATAGCTTTCGCATATTTTTCCCGTATATAGAAAGTGTGGCCTATGCTGTTGTAGCTATGAATTATGCCAGTTGTATGTTTGATTTTCTGAACTATATCAAGCGAATGGTTGTATGACATTAGTGCTTTATCATACAACTCCTGCTTATGATAAATATCGCCGATTGAAATGTAATAACCGGCCATGTTTTTTTCATCGTTAAGTTGTTCGAATATGGTTTTAGACTGATCAAGATATTCCTTCGCTTTTTCATACTCCTGCTGGCGGTAATAAACCAGTCCGATATTTGTCAAACTTGATGCTTTCCCTTTGTCGAATCTGATTTTCTTTGCCAAAGCCAGTCCTTCTTCGCTATACTGCAATGCTTTCGTATAATCAAGGTTGCGGTATAAAACTGAAAGCTGGTTAAGTATATTCACACGGGTGGTGTCATTGATGTTTGTTTTGAGGATGCTAAGCAGACTGTCTGTTTGTTGCTGACCATAAGCACTGTATAGAAATATACTCAAGAAAAAGATCAGAGATATTTTTAATTGTGTGAAGTTTTTCATTCTTTGGTTTTATGAATTTCTTTGAATTTTGCTTTTAAATACACAGGCAATTTCATTCTTGTTGCACTATAAATGTATAGCTTTTTGCGTAATAAGCGGATAAAAAAAGCCACCAGGAATACTGATGGCTTTTACGATTTAAATTATATATTTTTACTTTCTTACAACAATCTTCTTCACAACCTGCTGTTTATCAGCGGTAATGGTTGCAAAGTACATTCCTTCTGATAATCCGGAAAGATCGATTGTATAAGCTTTGGATGCATCAATCTGGTTGAAGGTAAGTACCGTTTTTCCCATAGCATCGGTAAGTACAAGTTCAACTGATCCTGTAAGTCCGCCAAACGAAACCGAAGCAAACCCTGAAGCAGGATTAGGATAAATGCTAACTTCTTTATTCCTGTTATCGTTAACATCGGTGCAGTATTCAACCCACACATAATCATCTTTAACCAGTGTATCGCTGGAAGTACCGTTCGAAACTACAAGTGTAACATTGTACAAACCTGTAGTTGCATAGGTTACAACCGGACTTGGTTCGTTGCTAATTGCCGGAACGCCGCCTTCGAAAGTCCAATCCCACGATGTAGTTCCAGGTGTTGAATAATCGCTGAAAGTTACCGAACCACCATCGCAGATATTGATTGGGCTACCCATAAAGTTTGCGGTATATGGCGAAGTAAGAATTCCGAAAAACTCAATGATACGGCGCATATATTCATTTTTTGTTGAAGGAGCATCGCCATTTGCCAGGCCACCGAATTCGAAAGCTGAAGCAACGGTGCGGTATGTGCCGGCATCGTAAGCTACGGCAGTAATATAGACTGGCATTGCATTTCTGAAGAGATTAAAGGCCGGCGCAGTAGCCGAAACATGGTCAATATATTCGTTGTCGCCAGTATATGCAAATGTCAATCCTTCGGCAAATTGGCCTACCTGCCCGCTTTCACTGTTCAGGTCGTTGCCGCCGTCCATAACACCATTAGCTTTAAATTTGGGATGAACTGCTGTTTTAGGATCATAGTACCATGTATCGCCGCCTTCCATGTATAAACGACCGCCACCATCAACAAATGCAGCCAGTGCCTGACCTTCATTGATTGATAAAACATGTTTCTTAGTGCTTACACCCAGGCAAACAAATAGAGTTGAGTAATTGCTAATGTCAGCAGGCATCGTGGTTTTATACTCAGCAAATACGCTATTGGCAATCAAGGCAGCCTGTATTGCCGGACCTGAATTGTGGTTTCCGTCGAGGTCGATTACAGCAACCGGAATTTGTCCGACTACCAGGTTGAAAACATCTAGTGAATGTAATCCGAGGTCAGCAGTCATCAGGAACGTTACCGGAATTACTTGTCCGTCAGGGGTATTGGCATTTGCCTCAAGCGTAAAGTTGCGCGATACAACTTCTCCTGCTGCCAGGTTGCCATAGTTTTGCGACGGCGACGAAAGTAGTGAAAGGAATGGATCGTTGAACGAAATTTGTCCTTCAACATTGGATAGAGGTGCTGTGCCCATGTTTTTTACAAATACTGAAATATCGAAGGTTTCGCCCGGATCAGCTTTGCCGTTTCCATTTCCTGTTTGCGAATCGTCGATTGAAAACGAGAAGTATTTAAGAATTCCGGCGTGAGCAGTTACACTGAAATTTCCTGCCCATACTTCACTGCCCGAAACAGCAGTAAAATGGAAAGCAACAACATGCATATCAGGAATATCAGCAGCTACTTCGAAACTGAAACTGTTTGTCATCGCAACAGTATCATGAGCCGGTATAACGGTATAAATATCAGTCGAATCAAGCAACGTAACATACATATCGGAAGTTGTAACAGTTACCGTAACACTGTCAGCATTTAACACACCAATATTGGTTAAAGCCACATCCATAAACACGGTTTCGCCGAAATCGGCCTGGCCATTGTTATTGAATGCTGCATCAGTAATAGTATTGTTGTTATATATAAGATATGGGCCATTGTTCGGAATAATTGCCAGATCTTTGATATACGGAACATGGTTGAACGCAGTTATTACCAGTTGAACTGTATCCGGCGATTGGAATGCATCGAAATTCAGGGTAACCATGCCGTTGTTTACAAAAGCAGCAGTTATCAGTTGATTGTTGAGGCTTAGAGCTACCAAAGCACCATCGACCGGCGAATTAACAACCAGTGAAGTACCTCCCAGGAAAATCTGGTTTTCGTGTGTTGCAGTAATAGATTCCGGATCAGCAGTACGAACCATAACCGAAGGGTCGCCGAATAATGTCCAGGTATCAGTCATTTCATCTCCGCCCGCACCATAGGCTTCATTCATTTTTATACAACCGTTCATCGAAATTCCACCGAATGTGCGTTTGATATTGGTAGGATATGATTCAACAAGGATATCATTCATTTCATCCTGACCGTCCATAGGTGGATTCCAGCTTTGGTTGATAGTCGACATAAGAGTGGCTACAGCGCCGGTTGGTCCGTTGGCGTTTTTAGCCCTAAGCCATCCTTCGGCAAAACAAGTGCCACTAACAAAATTACCGTTTACACAGGCAACGCTGAAAATATACGGCCACATGTGGTTGTTAGTGAGTGCATTAATATTTGTGTTCGAAAATCCGGTAGTACCCCACGAATTGTCGCTGCCATGACCAACATAATTAATTATTGAGCGTCCAGCATTTACTTCGGTGGCAACATTGGCTTGTGTCGGGTTACCCGGAAGATCCTCGCCGCCCTGCGAACCATCATAAAGTTCAGCTACTGATTCAAAAGTATATCCAACCAAATCGGTGCGGATATTTCGCATATGCGTATAGTCCATTTCATTATCATCGCCAGGGCCCTGATCGGAAGCAATTCCAACTCCTTTGGCAAACCAGTTTGTTGTTGTTACCGGCTGTTTTTCGTATTCGATGGTTCGTTGAACCATTGTAATTACATGATCCACATTTTCTGCTGAAAAACGGCCAACAAAAATATCAGGATTATGGTCGTTGCCAGCCAGATAGCCATACGCGTTATCCGAAGGTCCGCCTAAGCTTCCGGTTGTGTTTGTAGGAATTTGCGGGCCGTCACCCACGAGTAAGAGGAATGTCAAACCAGTGGTACTGTAATAATTTTCAACAAAAGTTTTAATAGCTGTAGAAGTTGCTCCAACAGTAGCCACATCAACCATTTCAGTTTTTATGCCCATACTGTTTTTCCAGTCAACGAAAGGCTGCATAGCTTCCATATAATTTGCATGACTGATAACAAGCATACGGCCGTAATCGCTGACAGGGGTGTAATCGAATGAAGTTGTATTCAGAAAAATCCTCTTGTATGCCTGGTTGAAATCAGGGTCGATACGGGTAGGCATCTGGCTGCGGCTGATAACGTTATAACCATTGTTATTGGCAACTTTCAGTTTTAGTGTGATATCGGTATAAACCCTTAATACTTTGGTTACCGGATTATATTGGAACGGATATGCAATTACAGTTTGTCCGCGGTAATCGCGCAGGATAAACGGATCGCGCAATCCAGCCTCGTTGCCGGGATAGAATTTATCCTCATTATATGCCCTTCCATACTCAAAAGGAACCGATGCCGGATCAATATCACGGGTAAAATTACCTTTCGAAGGTGCAATTTCAATGTTGGTATATTCAACAAATGCGGATGACACCATTTCGATTTCCATCATAGCCATATCAGGAATAATAACTGAAGTGGTCATTTTAGGTATATCAGGAGCATTTTTATCCAGGATTGGAGTTGAATTGCCGACGGAAATACTGTAAGCATTTCCACGTGATGTTTTTACTTCGTTAAGATAGAAACCATCGAGTTTAAAGTGGATCACTGATGTGGAAATATCAGACGAAACAAGTTCGACAGTAGCTGCAGCAGCCTGTTGCGATCGGATAGGTTTCCAGTCGCCTGCAAATGAAGTTGCTGCCATGCAAATCAAAAGCACTAAAACAATTGTGAGATTTTTCATTTAATATGTGGGTTGAGTTGGTTGCGAATTAATTGTTTTTTACCACTTTAGCCATTTGTACGGATTCATTACTGAAAATCTTGCAGTAATAAATGCCTGCCGGTAGATGGCTTCCATCAAAAGCAGTTTTGTAATTGCCTGGTGATTTTATTCCTTTTTCGATCATACCAACTTCATATCCAAGTGAATTGAACAGTACAATTTTAATGTGGCCGGATGATTTAATAGTGTATTCCAGATTTAGAGTTCTGCTGAAAGGATTGGGGTAAACCACGAAATCATTTTCTGAAAACGTATTTATTCCGGTAAACCCAAACCATACCGCGTTTGAAGCATCTGACTGACAACCTGCCGGGCTACCCGAAATAACATAATATGTTTCGGTACTTGAGGGGAAATAGGTTTGTGCAGTAGCTCCGGCAATTGATCCCTGGCTGTTATACCACTGGTTTCCTGATGTGGCTGATGAAAGCAGGTGGTTAGTTTCAACGGTTACAACCGGTGTTTCCGGTGCTTGTTCCACATTTACAGTAACACTGGCATCGGCAGACGAAAAAGAACTGGTAACATGCACATTGTAGGTTGTGGTTTCGAGTGGCGAAGCAATAGGGTTATAAACAGTTGCATCATTTAGTGTTGAGGCTGGTGTCCACTCATAACTATAAACTCCAGTGCCACCGGATGCGAAAATATAGAGTTGTGATTGACTTTCTTCGCATATAGCAGTAGGATTTGCTAAAGCATTGATTGCAATTGGTCCGGCTGCGGTTGAGCTGAATGGCGGAAATTCGATGTAATCAATCCATGCGGCATCAAGTCCTGCCATGGTTGCATCATCTTTTTCGTATGACCAGCTGAAATGATGGAAACCTAAAGGAATAGGATAGCTTACTTTTGCCCAGTCCTTATTTCCGCTCCAACTTCCGAGTTCAACGTCATCCACATAAAATTTCAGGAAATCGTAACCACTCTCTGAGGATACTTTGCGGAAGAATGAAATGGTATCGCTCGAAAGCACATGACCTTCGATATACATTTCACTTTTCTGCGAATTGTTTATTGTTCCTGAAACAGCGCCATAAGTGCCTTCATATTTAGTTGACTGGCTTATAGTCCATGGTTTGGAACCTTTCATCCGCCAACTGTATTTAAGGAAATTACCCGATTCGAAATCTTCATATTGAGGTCCGACGGTTGGTGACAAACTTGAAACTGAGTTATATGCTCCTGCTGTTGCAGTGATGTACAAGGATATGGTTGTACCATTAGGTGCATCAGGACTAACGGTGAAACTGAAAGTGGAATTGCCGGTTTCTCCCGGAGCCAACATTCCTAAGTTGGTAACAGAGGAAGTGGTTGTTACATAATTACCGAAAACAAACAGCTGAGTGCTTACCTCCGAAGATGTGCAATGGCCTTCATTACTTGTTGGTATTGTGAGATAAATAGTTTCGCCCGGATCAATCTGGCCGTTTCCGTTTCCCGCTGTTGCGTCATCAATACTGATTATGCCGTTTACCAGCTTGGGGGCATAAATTGTTACACTCAACCCCGAAGTGAAAACACTGGTATCAGCCTGCGTAGTAATGGTAAAGAATGCAATGTGCAAATCAGGGATGAAATTGTTGACCTGTATGGTAAGTGCATCGGTTGCTGAAGCTGATCCGTTGCTGGCAATCAGAGGCCATGTATGCCCATTTACAGGAAGTGTAACATATAAATCAGTTGTACTTATTGTTGAAACGGCATTCACAGCATCGGAATTTCCGAAATTATTATAAGTGAGATCAACGGTTAATGGTTCGGCGAATTCGGGAATCTGATTGTTGTTTCCTCCGATATCTTTAATCGTATATTCGTCGAGTACTAAATATGGTCCTACGGGCGAAGCAACCAGAACACTGTCAATATAAGGTTCGCGGTTTTGCTTTGTAATAACAATATCAGCATATCCAGGCTCGGTAAAAGGAAGCAACTGTACAACGGCAGTTCCGTTTGCATCCGCTTCGGCAACGCCATGAAGGATATTGTTTTTACTTATTGCCACATACGCATAGGGTTCGGTCTGTATTTCGAAAGCAGGCGTTCCTAATGGAAGTAATGGCTGATAATCAACGGTCAAAGCCGGTGGTACCGAGAAATATATCATGGTTGAGGGATCGCCCATAAGGCAATAAATTTCCCAGTAATATTGTTTCATACTTGAATTTGATTCCTGTACGGCAAGGTTTCCTGCGAATACCATTTGATCCATTGTGCTGTACCATTCCATAATGGGTTCGCCATGATCGTGGAAAGTACGGTCGTAAGCACCCAATCCGGTAGCCTCGTATGTCGGGTTGGTAAGTATTTGTCCGTTTCCGACTCCCCACCAGTAATCTTCATCCCAGTAGCTGTTGTTCGAAGCTCCGATATAACCCAGTGCACCTTTGTTTTCAGCTCTCAGAAGGGCTTCTCCAAAAGTGTTCTGATTGTATGTGTTTGTCTGGCAGCAGTTGCCAACCATCAGGCAATATTTGTCGGCGTTTGTCATGTTAGCTATATCCGAAATAGAGAATGACGGGTTTGCCCAGCCACTTGGACTTCCGTGAGCAGTGTAATTAGCATAGGAAACGCCGTTACTGATATCGTTCTGAATATTCTGCGAATAATTGCCTCCTGCTGGTTCAGGTTGCAGGTAGGTATGCGAAATAAGATTGTGCGCTTCGTTAAAATAATAGGTAGTTCCGTAGTTTATCTGGCCGTTGCCCCATGTTAATTCGTGACTGGCATCATCACCGGCAATCATCACCACTTCGTTCAGATAAGTTGGATCGGGCATCAGATATTGCTCGTATTGCAAAGTCTTGTCGATTTGTGGAAGTAATTCAGCCACATTGTTTGCCGAAAAACGACCATAATAAACTTCGGGCAAATAATCGCCTGTATATTCGCAATAATACAAATCGGAAACATGAGAACCGCAGATAAATGCCGGAACCTGAGCAACATCACCAACAAATAGAACGAAAGTCGGAGCCGGATCGGTAGCGGTTGATGAAGTATAAATGTTTTGAAGATATGCTTTAATCGAATTAAATGTATTACCAACAGCAGCATCATTTGTATAAGCTTCAACTACTTTGTATCCGCGTTTGGTTTTCCATTTTATGAAGGGTTGTAATGCTGCCTGAAACATAGGATCGGAAACAATAACGTATTTTACAGGGAATTTTGACATAGTATCCAGCTTGGCATCGCCTGCATTATAATTAAGCACGTTTCTGTATATACTGTTGAAATAAGGAGAATGTGTTTTCGCTTTATTTTCATCGGTTTTTGATTTATCAGCTCCTTCGAAACTTATTTCTACAATCAGGTTATTGTAAATTTTAATGGTATTGGTAACCGGGTTGTATTCAACTGGTGAAATAACCAGATTCGCAAGCTGAACGCTGCGAAGGTATCCTGCTACTTCAACACGGGCGAGGGTTTCACCATAAAAACTATTGGTTTCGTACAACTGCTGGTTGTACGCGAAAGGTTCGTTTTTAGTGTTGCTTTTCGATTGTGGAGGTTGCGCCGGAAAAAGTTTCTGTGAGATTCCGAATTCCGAAAGTTTGTACTCTTTTACTTCATAACTGATAACTGTTACAACAGGAATTGCTCCTGCAGGAATTTCAATCATCTTACTGATAACCGGAAGCTGCGGCGCTCCAATTACATTGCTTTTGGAATACGAAGGTGCAAGCATCTCAACAAATTCACCTTTTTCGGTATTCAGCCACAGCGTGTTAAAACTGCTGATGACGTTAGAAACCTGCATGCGGTGAAACGTGTTTTCAATAACAATGGTGCTGTTACTACCCGTAGGGTTTATTGTAATATCATTGGCAGCACTCAGGCTTAAACCAGTGAAAAATAAAACACACAATAGCCAGGCGGCTATACTTGGTTGTAAAAATTTCTTCATCAGGGATTTTGCTAGATAGTTTAATATTCAAGGGACAAAGATATTTATTTATCCATACCCTTTGAGAAAAATATACCATTATTCAGCTAAGAAAAGGATTTTTTTACTAAAGTGAAATTGACAGATTTTAAAAATATTGGAGAGATTAAAGCTTAAAAAAAGTAACGGAAATGTGTCTGGCTTTTACTACATCAAACAGGTTTCCGGAGCATTACCGAAATCCGTTTAACCGGTAACCATGCCGAAGCTATCCCTATCAGGGCAATTGTAATGAAAACGTATACAAAATCAGTGAGTATCATCTGTACCGGATATGAGTCCATAATAAAAGATCCACCGCCCTGTAATTTTACCAATCCGAATTTAAGTTGCAAAAAGCAAACCAGTAATCCGAGCAAAAGTCCGGCAACAGCTCCGGTTAAGATAATAAGCAAGCCTTCGAGAAAGAAAATCTGCTTAATGGTAGCATCCCGTGCCCCCAGGCTGCGAAGGATTCCGATGTCCTTTTGCTTATCAAGAATAAGCATTGTAAGCGAACCAACTACGTTGAATGATGCGACGATGAGTATAAATGTGAGTATCAGAAAAACAGCCCATTTCTCGGTTTTCATAATTTTATAGAGAACTTCCTGTTGCTGAAAACGGTTCTGAACCCTGAATTCAGGGCCTGCAATTGCGGCAATTTTATCCTGTATGATTTTGGAGTCCGCTCCTTTGGCAAGCCGTAGTTCGATGCTGGTAACTTCGTCGGTATAGTCGAGAAGCCTTCGTGCAAAACGAAGCGGAACAAGCATGTATTTATCATCAAAATCCTGCTGGATTGAAAATATGCCAATTGGCCGGATTAATTCACTATAAAAAGATTCCTGTGGTAAACCTGTGATGCCGCCTTTTCGTTTGGGGATGTAAACGGAAATCAGGTTGTCGGGCGCATTCATGTCAATGTTAAGGAAATAGGCGATTCCGTAGCCGGGAACGGCAAAATCGAGGCTATCGTCCTGCAAAGTCATTTCGCCGGTTACCAGCAGCGA
>JBBSDC010000087.1:0-16602 GCA_038249705.1 Bacteroidales bacterium
GATGTGTATGTATGGAAAATCACTGCCATTTACCGTGATGGCACTATTTGGAATAACTTGGATGTGGGCGAGCACAAAGGATTGTCGGAACCGAAGTGGGGGACGGTGACGTTGGTGAGGTAGTTCAATCTTTTATTATAGGAACAAGCCGGACATTAGCCCGGCTTTTCTTATTTTTGCAGGTTAAGTAGTCAACCTGATCTATTCATAAACTTTACGACCTTTGCTCCTTAATTGTGTCTTTGCGGTAAAAAAAATAAAAAAGAAGGATTTAACCGCAATGACACAAAGTTATTGATAAAGAACTCAAAGGGCATGTTGTAGAATTTTACAGGTTAATTCTGCCAGATTCCGAAAAAGCACAATTTTTACAATGGAAAAGAAATATATCCTTCAGATAGCCAGCGAGCTTGGAGTTCGTGATTTTCAGGTAGCCAATACAATAACTTTACTGAAGGAAGGCGCTACAGTTCCTTTTATTGCGCGTTACCGCAAGGAAATGACAGGCAGTCTGGACGAAGTTCAGATTGCAGCCATCCGGGAGCGGTATGAGAAGATTGTGGAACTCGAAAAGAGGAGGGAAGCGATTATCGCATCTTTAAAAGAGCAGGAAAAACTTACACCCGAACTTGAGAAACTATTTATGGTAGCCTCCACCATGAGTGAGCTTGAGGATTTATATCTTCCATACAGGCCTAAACGCCGAACCAGAGCTTCCATTGCCCGCGAGAAAGGTTTGGAACCATTGGCTAAAATCATCATGTCGCAAAATGAAAGTGATCCTTTCCGTAAAGCCAAAGAGTTTATCAATAAGGAAAAGGATGTTAAGTCGGAGGAAGAAGCTATTGCCGGAGCCCGCGATATAATTGCCGAATGGGTGAATGAAAATCAGCAGAGCCGTCAACGGATCAGGAACCATTTCGAACGATCGGGGGAAATACTTTCGCGCCCGGTAAGAGGAAAGGAACTGGAAGGGATAAAATACGAAGCTTATTATGATTGGGCTGAATCGCTGATGAAAGCTCCTTCGCATCGGTTACTGGCAATGCTTCGGGGAGAAAATGAGGGGTTTCTGAAAGTTAGCATCGAACCCAATGAAGAACAGGCCCGTGAAGCTTTAAACCGGATTTTTGTGAAATCATCAAATAAGAGTTCACAGTTGGTTGAAGAAGCGGTGAAAGATGCATACAAGCGATTGCTGCAACCTTCAATTGAAACGGAATTCCGTCAGATGGCTAAAGAAAAAGCTGATAAAGAAGCAATCAGAGTTTTTGCTGAAAACCTTCGGCAGTTGCTAATGCTCCCGCCATTAGGGCAAAAGACAGTCCTTGCCATCGATCCAGGTTTCCGAAGTGGTTGCAAAATAGTTATTCTTGATCGTCAGGGTCGGCTTCTACACAACGAAACTATTTATCCGCATCCGCCTCAGAGTGAGGTTAAACTGGCGGTTAATAAAATTCAGAATCTGGTAAAAGCATATAAAATTGAAGCTATCGCCATCGGTAACGGGACTGCAGGCCGCGAAACCGAAAATCTGGTTCGCCGTATTCCTTTCGATACCGAGTTGATAGCTCTGATGGTAAATGAAAGCGGTGCTTCTGTTTATTCTGCATCTGCTGTAGCTCGTGAGGAGTTTCCCGAATATGATGTTACTGTGCGCGGAGCCATTTCAATCGGTCGCCGCCTGATGGATCCGCTTTCTGAATTGGTAAAAATCGATCCTAAATCTATTGGTGTTGGTCAATATCAGCATGATGTAAATCAGCCGATGCTTCAAAAAAGCCTTGAATCGGTAGTTGAAAGTTGCGTAAATAAAGTAGGGGTGGAGTTAAATACGGCAAGCAAGCAGTTGCTGACGTATGTTTCGGGTGTTGGCTCTACGCTTGCCGCGAAGATTGTGGAATACCGCGATAAAAACGGCATGTTTACTTCGCGCGACCAGCTCAAAAGTGTTCCCCGCTTAGGTGACAAAGTTTTCGAACAGGCAGCCGGATTTTTGCGCATCAGAGAATCGGATAACCCGTTGGAATACAGCGCTGTACATCCCGAAAGTTATTCCCTCGTTAACCGAATGGCAAAAAAAGCAGGCTGCACAGTTGCCGATATGATGAAAAGTGAAGATTTGCGCAAGCAGATAAAACTGGAGGATTTTATAACCGATAAAGTTGGGATGCCTACACTTACTGATATCATGAACGAACTTTCGAAGCCAGGCCGCGATCCGCGCGAAAAATTCGAATTATTTGAGTTTGATAAAAATGTAAATTCAATGGATGATCTGAAACCAGGAATGATTCTGGACGGATTGGTTACCAATATCACCGCTTTCGGCGCTTTTGTCGATATAGGCGTTCACCAGGATGGGCTGATACACGTTAGCCAATTGGCCGATAAATATATAAAAGACCCAAATGAAATTGTGAAACTGAATCAAAAGGTCAGGGTTCGGGTGCTGGAGGTGGATAAGGACCGCAGGAGAATACAACTTAGTTTGAAAAACATACAATAATTATTTTCCATCACTCAAAATCTATTTTATTTAATTGCGTTATTGTTTAAAGAATTCATTGAAAAGTACATGAAAAAACGGCTTATAGGAATTGTATTTGTATTAATCCTCACTTTTATCGCACTGTCCGGTTTCTCCCAGGTTTTTAAAGGAGAAGTTATTACCGGCTTCAACCTTAGCCAGGTCGATGGCGATTATGCTTTTAAATTTAAAAAACTGGGGTTTGTCGGAGGAGTTGGAGTTGTAGCACCGATTTATAAAAACTGGTCGCTTTCACTCGAAACCCTTTACTCGCAAAAAGGCAGTAAACTGAAAGCGCAGTTTGAGGATTCACTCGATGGTTCATATAAGCTGATTTTAAATTATGCAGAAGTACCTTTTATGATTCAATATACGGATCGGGATGTTGTTTCTGCTGGTATTGGTGTTTCGTGGAACCGGCTTTTTTATGTGGAAGAATGGCGAAACGGATATAGAGTAGATTCAATAACTCCTCAGAGTGGAATTTTTGATCGTGACGATTGGGTAGCTTTCGCCGATGTAAGAGTACGAGTTTATAAAAACCTGATTCTGAATGCTCGATATTCCTATTCCATGGACAAAATTGCTACCCGAATGATGGTTAATCCTGATACAGGGAAGCCTGTTGAACGTGATTTCTATAATAATTTATGGTCAGTAAGGTTAATTTATATGATTAATGAAAAACGAGCCGATAAAAATGACCGAAAACCTGCACCAGGAAATTGATAAAGTAACTTCAATTATCGAACGTCTGAAATTAAAACCGCATCCCGAAGGTGGCTGGTATCGTGAAGTTTACAGATCGGGTGAGCTTTTGATGACTGATTTCTCTGGAATATCTGCCTTTCTCGTTATTTTGCAATTAAAGTTGACAAGAAAGTTCGTAACCTGCTATTAGTGAATCGCTTATAAACTATTTATTTTTTCGATAACCATCAGCTGCCTCTAGAAATGTTTTTACCAGTGGCATACTAAGCGAGCTTATTGTATCCATCCTTTCCGGATGCCATTGGACTGCCATCAAAAATGATTTTCCTTCGGGTTGGGTCCATTCCATGGCTTCAGCAATACTGTCAGCAGCACTCCAGGCTGTAATGCGTATTCCTGGGGCTACTTTTTCAATTGCCTGGTGATGATTGGTAGTTACCATACCAGTGTCAGCTTGCGAAATACGGTATAACAAGCTGTTCTTTATAATATTAACCGAATGAAAGCATTTAGTGTAATCCTCGCAGCGGTGGCTCACCTCTCCCGGTTGATCCGAGGGAATATCAACAATCAGCGTTCCACCAAGAGCAACATTCAATATCTGTTGTCCGCGGCAAACCCCAAAAACAGGCATTTGTAACCGCATTGATTCTTTTATAAGAGCAAATTCAAGGATATCGCGTGCAGGATTAGACTCACAACGAACAGAATCATAGCCTTTTCCATAGTAAGAAGGACCTACATCCTCGCCGCCTGTAAAAACAATAGCATCGCAGGTCGCAAGCAATTTTATGGCCGAATCAACCTCCATTTCTTTCAGATCAATGATTTCAGCAAGCGAATCGCCCCGATGAACCCAGTTAACATAATTTTCACTTCCTGATGATAAGGCGATCCGTAAAGACTTATCGACAGATGTGGTTTTACATCCTGAAAATGTTGCAAATCCTGAAAGTAACAGAATTATTATACATGTGTTGCTTACTTTTCCTAACATGGTATAGCTATTAATGTTTAAAAATCAGTGCGTTATTTAATTTCAATCTGAAAGAAATCTATGCATCAGGATCCGGTAAACTAAAACAACAAATGCATTTTTTCTTTCTCCCGCCAACCGGCATCGTAGCGGTTTTCGACAAAGAATATTTTAAGATCCGCATCATACTTGTTTTCCGCAAACCAGATCAGTTTTTTTGCATCGTATTTATTTTCACAAAAATACCAAAGTCCTTTGTTCCCATCAGCGTCGTATGTGTTTTTTACTTTGTAAACCAGCAAATCGGCATCATACCTGTTTTCAACTACAAATACTTTAATATCAGCATCATAGCAATTGTTGCAACTGAATATTTTTTGCGCTTGTACGGATAGTGCCGATGAACACAACACCAGAAACAATCCATATATGAATAGTTTTTTCATTACCGGAAATTTGTGATAAAGATAATTTTTATTTGTTCATATCCGGAAGTAATGAAACGCCAGGTCTTGCTGTTAAAAATTAAGATAAAAATCTTTAGTTAAATTCTGATATTCAAAACTATATATCTTTTCTGAGCTATAAATTATTAATTCTGATTTGATAATCTCAGCGTGTTTTTCCGGTGAAAATAATACCAGAAAACGATGAGGTTTATGTGCCGGTGAGCTTTTTACATGTGTGATTCGTTCAGGAAACAAGTTGTTTTTTAAGGCTTCCTCCTGCCAGTATTCAAAAGCATCAGCAGGAAGAACAAATGCTGCTTTCCCTTCTTTTGACAATAAACGGGAAGTAATATCGAGCAGTTCGGTAACAGGCAGTGAATCGTTGTGGCGGGCAAGGTTTCGTGCTTTACCGGGTGTTTTCAATGAGTTGGTAAAAAATGGCGGGTTGCAGATGATCAGACTGTAAGTGTGTATTGTCTGCAATATGAACTTGCTGATCGTATCGTTGTAAACAGTTATATGCCCGGCCCACGGACTTAACAGGACATTCTGTTTTGCAAGTTCAGCGGCATCGCTCTCTATTTCTACAGCATCAATAGGGATTCCATGGTTGCGTTGTGCCATCATTAATGCAATTATACCCGATCCCGTGCCAATATCCAGAATACGTGTTTCATTTTCGCATTTCGCCCAGGCACCAAGCAAAACAGCGTCGGTGCCAACTTTCATGGCTGCGTTGCTATCGTCGATACTGAATTTTTTAAAATGAAACATTTTAAAAGTGAAGAATTAAAAGTGAAGAGTGAAAATCTGGAGCTAAGTGGCGCTCTGCGACATGAAAAATTATTAATCCTCCGTAATTTATCAACATTCCACCTTCCACCTTGCACTTCCTGAATTCTACCTTAATTTATATAGAGATCAATCAATCCTTCAGGAGCTTCGATATAAATAGTTTTTTTCTTCCGATCGATCTCCTTTACAATTTCTTCTACAACAGGCACCAGGATTTCCTTTCCATTGAAATCGATTGAAAGCAGCGATTGCTGAGGGACTTCTATCACTGCTGTGAGCGTTCCGATTTCGCCGTGATGCGCATCAATAACTTTGTATCCTTCAATT
This sequence comes from Bacteroidales bacterium, assembly GCA_038249705.1. Taxonomy (GTDB): domain Bacteria; phylum Bacteroidota; class Bacteroidia; order Bacteroidales; family UBA4417; genus UBA4417. The sequence goes on from JBBSDC010000087.1 coordinate 5,789, forward strand.
TCGAAAGCAAACGGTTTTTTACCTTTTGTTTTTGGAAGCATTTCAATCGGAATGTAAAATTCGCAACCAGCCAGCAGAATAGCTTCTTCTGCGCTGTCAACATCCATGAATTTTACTATCGCCTGGTTTTTCGGACGGGGCTGCAGGTTTTCAATAAAAAATGGAACCAGGTTCACATTGAGTTTGATGAACACTGATTCCATTTTTTTAAATCGGGCAAGTATTTCAGCATCTATCTGAATCATTAACTCGCCTTTCGCTCCGAAAGTCCTGACGATCTTTCCCAGAAGGAAAAGTTCATCTTCTTTCATACGCTATTATGCTTTTTCTTTGGTTTCGGGAGTCTCAGGAGCTGTTTCTTCAGGAGCAACTTCAGCAACCACTTCAGGAGCAACTTCGGCAACCACTTCAGGAGCAACTTCGGCAACTACTTCAGGCGTAACTTCGGCAACTACTTCAGGAGCAACTTCAGCAACTACTTCAGGAGCAACTTCTGCAACCACTTCAGGAGCAACTTCTGCAACCACTTCAGGAGCAACTTCGGCAACCACTTCAGGAGCAACTTCGGCAACTACTTCGGGAGCAACTTCGGCAACCACTTCAGGAGCAACTTCAGCAACAGCTTCAACTTCAGCAACTTCTTCAGCAGCTTCTTCTTCAGCTATACCGGCAGCTTTTTTTGCTGTAGCAGCTAATTTTTTAGCAAGTACATCAGCCTTAGTCTGGTTTACTTTTGCTTCGGCTTCGAGGCGTTTTTTGTCTTCCGACCTTGAATTTTGGGTAATTTCTTTTTTAGCGCTTTCTATCTTACCTGATTTTGCTGTTTTCCAATCTTCGAATTTGGCCATAGCCTGTTCTTCGGTCATTGCACCTTTTGTAACGCCTTTCAGCAAGTGGTGCATGTAAGCCACACCTGTATATTTCAGGATAGCTTCAACGGTTTCAGTTGGCTGAGCACCGGTTTTAACCCAGTACAGTGCGCGGTCAAAATCAAGCTGGATATCTGCAGGCCTTGTAATAGGGTTGTAGATTCCAATTTTTTCAATAAAACGTCCGTCACGTGGTGCACGACCATCTGCAATCACGATATGAAAATAGGCCTGGCCTTTTTTTCCAAATCGCTGTAATCTCATCTTTGTAGCCATTGTAAAATTGTGTTAATTAGTTGATTGATTTTAAACCTTTGTATGATAAATAGTTACAATTATCCGCAGGTTTTTTATTTAAGGGGGCAAAGGTAGGATGTTATTTTTGATTTTCAAAGCATTACATGCCTGATTTTTAAAGATAATATGCAAGCACTAGCTGACCACAATGAGAATTAATTAAATCTTCATTTCTAACCAAACTTTTAAACGTATTTAATCATGTTTATAGCTTTACGCGATACTCAGTTTAGAATAGATTTTTTAGATAGCAATGTTTGTATTTTGCTGTTAATCAACCAAAAGAATCAAACTTATAAATAGAATTATCAATTTATGTATAGGAATCATGAACGATTAAGCCCTGAACTCCGAAACTCTTCCGGATTATTTATTTTCTTCATTTCTGATAAATTCCGTTTTCTTCCTGTTGCTGTTAACCCTGTAAAAACTCTTAACATCAGGTAAAAGCGTAACGATCAGAATCAAAATGCCAAATAAACCTGTAGCGCCCAGTATCATTGAGCCTGTGTCTAAAATCATCATCAGCAGATTAATCCATGTAATGAGAATTATCGAAGTAAAAAGAGTGTATGTCCAGGCCCAGTGGTAACCGGAATAAATATTCAGTTTATTGGCAAATTTCCATCTTGGTTTGAAATAAAGCGAATAAATTAAAAAAAGCGGAAAAACGCCCAGTGCTATAAAAAGAAAGATTCCGGGAATCAGGAAATTGTGAAAGATAGTTCCATTTAGCAGACTAAGCGGTAATTTTATAGCTTCCCCACTGGGATCTTTAATAAGGCTGTAACCGCCAAATAATGCACAGGCAGCTTCAATGGTTACCAGCAAAATAAGGATATAAACTTGAATGCTTTTTGCTTTCGATTTCATTTGCGCTTATATTTTTTTAAGGTTAAGATGGAATTACTCATACATATCTTATTTTTATGGGTATTCGTAAGAAAGTTCGCCAGATGGTTTATAATATCATCTTAAATTGATAAGTATATAATAATAGCTATTTCATGATTCCAATGAATTCGTGATTTTTTTAACAAAGCTAAAAATTTTCTTTACAAGTAATCCTTGAATCCCTTTTTTTTTTACAATTTCATATTTCTGAAGAATTAGTATTCTAAAATGCTTTTATTTAAGTCAGCCGCAGTATTGTTGCTGACTTGCAGTTTTTAAATTTCGATTTACCAATTTTTATCAACACTGCTGAATCATCTGCTTTTAAAAAGTATCTTAGCCAATTCCTTCACCTTAAGGTAATAATCTGATAATCAAGTATTGCATGCCCAAATTTAGCCATCTTCACGTACACTCTCAATATTCATTACTCGATGGCGCTGCCGAAATACCGGCAATGTTTAAAAAGGCTGTTGCCGACGGAATGCCGGGTATTGCCCTTACCGATCATGGAAACATGTTCGGTGCTTACCAGTTTATAGCAGAAGCTGAAAAAATAAACGGCAAAAGCGGCACTCCCAAAATAATTCCAATACTTGGATGCGAATTTTACCTGGTCGAAGACCGTCACCGTAAAAAATTCGGCGGTGGCGAAAAAGATCAGCGTTGCCACCAGTTGTTGCTTGCCAAAAATACCACCGGTTACAGGAATCTTGTAAAGCTGGCTTCACTGGGATTTATTCAAGGTATGTATGGCAAATACCCGCGTATTGATAAGGAGTTGCTTTTGCAATATCACGAAGGATTAATAGCTACCACTTGTTGTCTGGCAGCGGAAGTACCAAGGACTATTACCCGCAAAGGAGAGGCTGAAGGCGAAAAAGTGTTTAAATGGTGGCTCGATCTGTTTGGAGAGGATTATTATATTGAACTCCAGCGACATGATATTCCGGAGCAGAACGAAGTAAATATTGTATTACAGCGCTTTGCAGCTAAATACAATGTAAAAATGATTGCCAGCAACGATTCTCATTATGTTGAGCAATCCGATTTTAATGCCCACGATATTCTGCTTTGTGTTAATACCGGCGAGAAACAGAGCACTCCAACCTTTCGCGAATATGGCGATGATGATGCTATGTTAAAAGGAAGGCGCTTTTCGTTTTATAACGATCAGTTTTTCTTTAAATCGACAGAGCAAATGAGTCAACTCTTTGCCGACCTTCCCGAAGCCATTGATAATACAAACGAAATTGTTGGTAAAGTCGAAATTATAAAACTGCAGCGCGATATTATGCTGCCCAATTTTCCTGTACCGCCGCAGTTTGTTATTCATAAAACATCCATTTTTGTCGATCGCAAGGATGCGCCGGGTCAGCAAAAAGAAATTACTGCCGATGTACGCAACCAGTGGGAATTTTTAAAATACATAACTTATGTTGGGGCTAATGTGCGCTATGGTGATGTAACTCCACATTTGCGCGAACGTATTGATTTTGAGCTGCAAACCATTCATGATATGGGTTTTGCAGGTTACTTCCTTATCGTAAGCGACTTTATAAAAGCCGGCCGCGATATGGGTGTTTATATTGGTGCCGGTCGTGGTTCAGCGGCAGGAAGCGTGGTGGCATATTGCATTGCTATCACCAATATTGATCCGTTGAAGTACAACCTGCTGTTCGAGCGTTTCCTCAATCCCGAGCGTATAAGTATGCCCGATATTGATACTGATTTCGACGATCAGGGAAGGCAAAAAGTGATCGATTATGTAGTTGAGAAATACGGTCAGAACCAGGTTGCTCAAATTATAACCTACGGCACCATGGCTGCCAAAAGCAGTATTAAAGATGTGGCCCGCGTTCTTGATCTCGATCTGAGCATCAGCAACTATCTTACAAAACTTGTTCCGGATAAACCGGGAATTAAGTTGAAAAGAGTTTTAACTGCTCCGCTTACAGCTAAAGATGCCGGAAAGAGTGGCGTAAAATCTCTCGAAGAAAAAGAGGATCTGCGTTCGGAGGATATGGATAATGTCCGAAAAATCAGGGAGATATATAATTATGAAGGCAAAGATCCTTCGTTGATACTTCAAAAGAAAGTGCTTCAGGAGGCTGAAAAACTGGAAGGTTCGGTACGTGGCACCGGTATTCATGCTGCCGGTATTATTATTGCGCCAACTGATCTAACCGAACTTATTCCCGTTTGTACAGCAAAAGATTCGCCTTTGTGGGTAACGCAATTCGAAGGGAATGTTATCGAGTCGGCTGGTGTCATAAAAATGGACTTTCTGGGTCTGAAAAATCTTACCATTCTTAAAGATGCCCTCCAGATGATCAAGGAAAATCATGGTATTGAAATTGATCTGGATACCATTCCACTTGATGATATAAAAACTTTTGAACTTTATCAGCGTGGCGACACGGATGGCACATTCCAGTTCGAAAGTATTGGTATGAAACAACATCTCCGCAACCTGAAGCCGGATAAATTTGAGGATTTAATTGCAATGAATGCGCTCTTCAGGCCGGGACCTATCAAATACATACCCAACTACATAGCCCGTAAACATGGTCGTGAAGCCGTTTCATATGATTTGCCTATCATGGAGGAAATTCTTCACGAAACATATGGTATCACTGTTTATCAGGAACAGGTAATGCTGCTTTCGCAGAAACTGGCAGGTTTCAGCAAAGGCAAAGCCGATGAGTTGCGTAAAATAATGGGTAAAAAGATCCGTGAGAAACTGGATAAAATGAAACCCGAATTTATCAAAGGAGGCGTTGATAATGGCCATCCGGAAGATAAGCTCAACAAAATATGGACCGACTGGGAAGATTTTGCTTCGTATGCGTTTAACAAATCGCACAGTACTTGTTATGCATATATCGCTTACCAAACGGCTTATCTGAAAGTTCATTACCCGGCCGAATATATGGCTGCTTTGCTCACCACCAATCTGGGAACACTCGAAAATCTTACTTCTTACCTCGACGAATGCCGCCGCATGGGATTGCCTGTTTTGGGTCCGGATGTGAATGAATCGGGACTCAACTTTGCGGTTAATAAAAACGGTGAAATCCGGTTCGGACTTAAAGCTTTGAAAGGCATGGGCGATGCCGCCGCCGAATCATTAATACTTGAACGTAACGAAAATGGTCATTATCTCAATATTTTTGATTTTGTAAAAAGAGTTAACCTTCGCACGGTGAATAAAAGTTCGTGGGAAGCTTTAGCACAGGGTGGCGCTTTCGATAGTTTCGAAGGACTGCACCGTGCACAGTTTTTTGCAAAGGAATCCAATGATGATGCTACTTTTCTTGAAAAATTGATTCGCTTCGGCGGCAGTTTTCAGAACATGCAGCAGTCGTCGCAGCAATCTCTTTTTGGCGATCTCGGCCCGGTTGATGTCCCCGACCTGAAACTGCCTGATTGTCTGCCCTGGTCGAATATCGAAAAGCTGAAACGCGAAAAAGCGATTGCCGGATTCTTTATTTCGGGTCATCCGCTCGACGATTACCGTTTTGATATTGATACTTTTTGCAACGCTTCGCTTAAAAAGCTGAAAGTCAATATGGCCGCAGCTGCCAATTTCGATATTTATATTGCCGGAATTGTTTCGAAAGTGCGCCACGAAATTGCGAAAAACGGCAACCCATACGGCCGTTTCCTGCTCGAAGATTTTGATGAATCCATTGAGTTAGCCTTGTTTAAAGAAGATTATCTTCGCTTTAAACACCTGTTGCTTGACGATACTATTGTGTTCCTGAAACTCCGCACCGCTTTGCGCTATAATACGGTCGATCAGTGGGAACCACGCATTCAGCGTATTTCGTTGTTAAGCGATGTTATGGATGAACAGGCAAAATCGCTCATCATGCAAATCCCGCTCGACAACCTAAGTGAAATCATTACGCCAAAGATAGTAGAAGCGATAAAATTGAATAAAGGAACATGTAAAGTTAAGATTGAGTTGTTTGATTTCGTGAATAATTACCGCGTCGAAACCATCTCGGCTCATAAAGTAATTTGCAGTAAAGCTCTCAAGCAACTCCGCGCTTTGCCCGGAATAAACATTAAGGTAAAAGCATAAAATAATCAGTGATGATACCCTTCACTATGGGCGATTTTGCATAATTTTGCGGGAATAATAACCATGACCCATAAACAACAAGGTTTTAAAATGGTTATATCAGAAGTATAATTAACGACTCAGGATACTTTTCCAAATCAACAAATAACAAATAAAAATTTAACATGGCACTTGAATTCACCGACGCAAATTTTGCCGAACTGGCTGAAAAATCTGATAAACCTGTAATTATCGACCTTTGGGCCGAATGGTGTGGACCTTGCCGTATGGTTGGCCCTATAGTTGAAGAAATTGCTAAAGAATACGAAGGAAAAGCCGTAATAGGCAAACTGGATGTTGACAGCAATCCTATTACAACAGCAAAATTCAGCGTCCGCAACATCCCAACCATTCTTTTTATGAAAAACGGCGAAATTGTTGACAAACAAGTTGGGGCAGTTCCTAAAAGTGTTTTGGTTGGCAAACTGGAAAAACTTCTTGGATAAAAGGTTTTAGGATTCAGGGGTTGGGATTTAGGGTGAGAAGACCTGGATTTTGATTTATAAACTCTAATTTATGAATCGCGATTGTATGCCCCTAATCTCCAAATCCTAACCCCCCAAAGCTTATGCTATTCCAACTTGATCAAAGCCGCATACCGCAATATGCTAACCTCGAATTGCTTGCACGCACTGTCGTGGAAGGATTTATAGTAGGTTTGCATAAAAGTCCGTTTCATGGCTTTTCAGTCGAGTTTTCCGAACACCGGCTTTATAATCCTGGTGAGCCAACGCGTCATATTGATTGGAAGCTTTATGGCCGCACCGATCGTATGTATGTGAAACGGTATGAAGAGGAAACCAATCTCCGTTGCCAGGTGGTTATCGATATTTCTTCGTCCATGTTTTTTCCTGTGCGCGAAAAACCGGATGTCGATCACCCGAACAAAGTTATTTTCTCCGTTTATGCTGCTGCCTGTATTATGCAACTGCTCCGGAGGCAGCGCGATGCGCTTGGTTTGAGCCTTTTCAGCGATAAAGTTAGTCTGCATACACAGGCGAAATCAAACTCGGTACATCATAAGTTCCTGTTAGGTAAAATGGAGGAATTGCTCACTCCGATTCCGCCTGAGGAACAGCGTAATTCGCTGGTTACTGATTCACTTCATTTTATTGCCGAAAATATTCATAAACGTTCGCTGGTAGTTCTTTTCAGTGATATGTTTGATGCAGGAGCCGATAATGCTGCTATGTTCGACGCTTTGCAGCATTTGCGCTACAACAAGCACGAAGTAATTCTTTTTCATGTTGTTGACAAAGCCAAAGAGCTGAATTTCGATTACGAAAATCGTCCTTATCGTTTTGTGGATATGGAAACCGGCTCCGAAATAAAACTTCAGCCTTCCGAAGTTCGCAAAACCTATTCCGAAGCCATCGGTAATTTCCACCAGGAACTTAAACTGAAATGCGCCCAGTATAAAATTGACTTTATCGAAGCCGATATTAATAAAGGATTTGAACAGATTTTAATGCCCTACCTGGTGAAGAGGGAGAGGATGGGGTAGTTCTCTTTTTAAATATCTGTCAATACCTGATCCGATCAAATCCCCTTTTTATACTGTTCGTTCGTTGTTGGAGTAATTACTCGGTTCAGTTCCTCTTTTGAGCCAGGCTTCCCATTCAACAGATCTTCAAAAAACCGGATAACTTCAGTCTGGTTCAAATCAACGGTGGTTTTCGTTTTTATATCCCTTAAATCAATCAGAAAACCGGTAAACAGAACCGGAAAGTCAGTGATAACTTCGGTATTCAAATAGTTGATATCGTTATAAATACGATGATGGTTTCCTTTTGATTTATCGATCTGGAATGTTTCGTTTTTCAGATTTGTGATAGAAGCTGATTTTTTGCAAAACGGAATACAGGTTTCATCAATCTTAAGCTTATCGCATCCTGTAACCTGGTGAAAAAGGCACTGGCGGCTCGTCATCAGCACGATAGGATGATAAATGCTGTAATAAAGTTCGAAATCAGCAGGGCATTTGATTCCCTTAATCTGTAGCTTACTTATTTCATTCGAAATAAATGCGCCGATACACTTGAAATTTTCTTTTAAATTCAACAGGCTGAAAGAATTAACAATATTCAGCGAGGGCCCGGCAATCCAGGGAATTTCTCGTTTGTAAGCTTCAAAAGCAATTCCTGAATTGTCGGTTACTAATTTTTTTGGTTGCAGTTGTGCAAGAAATTCAACTGCAACATCGTAGTCGTCACCTATTAATATAGGTGGAAACCATGGTATCAGGTTTTCGTTATTTCTGAAAACATTGATAAGTGCAATAAATCCGAGTTTTAAACTTTCAGGAAGTTGAAAAAAGGTGGAAGCTGAAGTCGTGTTGATTAACTGCAACTGCTCAGCCGAGGAAATTAATACAGAAAGCGCTGGTTTGCTGATTCCGCTGTTCTGATTTTTCACAACAGGAATTTCAATAGGATCAATAAACTTCCTTGAACCATTCAAAATGAAAAGTATCTTCTTTTTTATCGTTGTGAGGTCCTTAAATGGCAGATAAACATCATTTTGCAGGATTTTTAGTTCCAGGTTTTCGATATAATATTCTGTTTCATTTATTGCTTTCAGCCTTTTTAAAAGCATCGCATGTTGTAATGCTTCGGTACCAATATTTGCAAGATTGGTTTCCGAAAACACATCAAAAGAACTTTCAGGAGTTGTAACCGAAATTTTTAAGGGTTTACCATATTCGCCCGAAATACTTAATTGCAAGGGTGCTTTTGATATGCTTAAGTTGCTTATTTCATTTTCAACGGAAGTAATAATTTCAGTTCGATCATTGTAAATGTCGCCTTTCGCTTTTTCTATTTTTTCGTCGGTTGAGCCGCCATCAAGTTCCGCTAAATGGATTGCGGAGTTGTCGCGCGGATTATCAATAAACATATCGGCGCTGATTTCTCCCTTTAGGAAGGCATTCGAAAAACCACGGTTAAATACCTTATGCAGAGGTTTTTTATCGATATTTACTTTACCAGAGTCATAAAATTGCTGAAGTTGTTTCCGCCATGCATCAACCACAGTAAATACATAATGGAATTTCTTTATCCGCCCTTCTATTTTAATGGAATCAACACCGGCCTCCGATAATTCTTTAAGGTCCGAATAAGCTGAATTGTCTTTCAGATTAAGTGGAAAATTTTTACCAGCGAGCGTTGTTTTATACTCATCCCTGCATGGCTGACTGCATCTGCCGCGGTTTCCCGAGTTTCCTCCAAGCACTGAACTCATGTAGCAAAGTCCTGAAAATGAGATGCAGTTGGATCCATGCACAAATACTTCAGTCAACATATTACTACTATGTGCAACCTCAGCCAAAGTTTTTATTTCCTTATTATTTAACTCCCGCGACAAGTTAACCCTTGTAGCATTTATTTTACTCAAAAATGCAACCTGACCTTCATTATGAGTTGTCAACTGGGTGGAAGCATGAATTTTCAGACTTTTAAAATGATTTGCTATCAGGTAAAATAGCCCGAGATCCTGAAGGATTATTCCATCAATACTTGTATTCACTAATTTATTAAGCAAACTGATAACAGCGGGAATTTCGCTGTCGACAATAATGATATTAAGCGTAAGAAAAACCTGGCAATTGTGTTTATGAGCCAACCGTAAAATACCGTTAAGATCATCGAAGCTGATATTGGTAGCTCGATTTCGGGCATTGAATTTATCCAGACCACAATAAACGGCATCAGCCCCGGCAACAATCGCAGCTTTAATGGAATCAATATCACCACCTGGTGCGAGTAGTTCAATCCGATTATTCATCCTGCAAAATTATGCCATATTTATCAGTTCAAACACAGAAAAATACTGATGCAGCTTAATTCTGCAATATCAATCCTCTGTTTCAATGCTTTCCGCAAATAGCTTTTATGATCAATAAAATTTAAACAGGGCATCGCTATGTTTTCAGTAATTTCAACTGAGAAATGAAAATTAAGATTTAGTTAATAAAAAGTAAAAAATTGCTATTCGTAAGAGCCTGCAACTTCTTGATATTGATTACCATAAAATATGTATTCAACTTTTTTTCAAAGTTTTTGTTATAGTATCTCGTCATTTTATCAGTTAGATAGGTTTTAGTAGAAATAAACGGTTAGCATTTAATGAAATTCAATAGCAATCAGTTATACCATAAAGTATTGCTGCCTTATTAACTTAAAAAGATAAAAATTATGGAAGATGAATCAAATCCCAATCAATCTATAAAATCGAAGATTGAGGATGCCTTATCGAAAATCACCGGCACCGGAGAAAATCCGGAGTCCGAAGAAACTCCGGAAGCGGAGGAAAATCATTCAAAAGAAGGTAATAGAAAGGGAAACAAGAATTCAAAACTTTCCCTATTTACAGCGTTCTTTAACGGTTTAGGTGTAGGATTGCTGCTTGGTTTGTTGTTGGGGCTGGCTGTATCGCCGGTTGTAAGCGCAATTATTGGCACTATGTCGTCGTTGTTGCTGGTTCTGCTGGGTTTGAATGAAAATTATATGAATGCCGCGAAAAGCATACGAGTAGGTTCTTTTGGTATTTTTTGTGTGATTGGTATTTTAACAGGTATTTATATCCGGAGTAATAATGCATTGGCTCCTTCGCTTTCGGGATTGTAC
>JBBSDC010000088.1:0-16540 GCA_038249705.1 Bacteroidales bacterium
AGATCAAGAACAAGGTTTGGAACAGATCCTGTTTTTGATTCGGCCTGGTTTTACCTCCCTTACAAAAGCTCATTCGGAGATACCCTCAGCAATATGACATTCCGTGTTTATGCTCTTACTGAAAGTATTGATTCGCTTAATTACTATTCCAATCAAACATTAAGCTACGACGCGGCAAATCCTCTGGGGGAAATAACATTCCAGCCAAAGCCACATGATAGTTCTTTTTTCGATGGGAAAAAAAATGCACCTTTTCTGCGTATTCCGATCAACGCGAATTTTGGAAACTACATACTGAATAATAAAGATACTACTTCCCTAAACAATAACACTGAGTTTGTTAAATTTTTCAAAGGGATATGTGTTGTTGCGGAACCACAAAATTCGCAGGGAAAAGGTTCGATTATCACGTTCAGTATGCCTTCCAATTTCAGCAGGATTGTTATGTATTATCACAATACCGATACCTCCACATATTATGATTTTGCCATATCAGCTTCATGTGCCCGTTTTCAGAATTATAATCATTACGGATATGCCGAAGCTATCCCTATGCTCAAACAGCAGCTTGAAGGCAATACCTCTCTTGGACAACAGTTCCTGTTTGCACAAGGTATGGGCGGAATAAAAATCAAAATCGAATTCCCTTATTTAAGCAAGTGGTTTGATACTGAAAAAGTTGTAATAAATGATGCACAACTTATTTTAGGGAATGCTTCTGTTTCTGATGTTTTTACAAATCCCTCATCAATTACGCTACGCGGAGTTGGCGAAGGAGGCACATCAAGTCCATTTGCTATAGCCGATGAAGGTTCAACTTATTTTGACGGATTTTATAACGCAAGCAGTAATTCGTACCGCTTCCGGCTCACACAACATATTCAGCAGGTACTAACAGGTAAAGCCAACGACAACGGATTACACCTGATTATTCCAAGCGCATCCTATGCAGGCAACCGTCTGGTTTTAAATGGGACTTCTTCACCACAATCGGACCTTAAACTCTACCTGCGCTATACGAAGGTCAAGTAAAAATTTCTAATTTATTATACGCCATTTCCATTCAGCTACGATTTCCGCAAATGAAAATCTGTGTCGGTTCGGGACATATTGCCAGTATTTTACATCCCAGGTGTTGTACAGAATATCAGTCAGTTCGGGCTCATATACCAATAAAGTCAGGTACGGCAAGATAATTGATTAGCAAATAATACAGATTTAATTGGGGGGTTTTCTATTTGCAAATTATAACAGATGGAGCTTGCCAACACCTGCATTACTAAGTTATGCACCCGGTGATTGAAGATTGCAACTTTTAGAGGCTCTCAACTCTCTGCTGTATTGCAACATTTAGTATTTTTGTGTGTTTAACCACCACAATGTGTTAAAAAGATATTACTATTTGATAAAAAGTTGATCAACCTTATTTTAAGTAAATTATGTGTGGAATTGTAGGATACATTGGAAAAAAACAAGCATGCCCGATCTTACTCAGCGGACTTCATCGGTTAGAATACAGAGGATATGACAGTGCCGGAGTTGCACTTCTGAATGGATCCCTCAAAGTTTTTAAAACCAAAGGGAAAGTCGACGACCTTGAGCAATTGCTGATAGGTGCTGATGTTACCTCCACAATAGGAATAGCTCATACCCGATGGGCTACCCATGGCGAACCAAACGATTTGAATGCACATCCGCATTATTCGTCGAACGAAACCATGGCGATAATCCATAATGGCATTATTGAGAACTATAGCATCCTGAAACAGGAATTACAGCAGCGTGGATATGTTTTTCGTAGCGATACCGATACCGAAGTTCTGATGTACCTTATAGAGGACATTATGACGCACGAAAAGCAAAAACTTGCTGAAGCCGTGCGGATTGCTCTTACACAGGTAACAGGTGCTTATGCTATTGTAATTGTATCGCAGGACGAACCCGATCTGCTGATAGCCGCCCGTAAAGGCAGCCCTATGGTTGTGGGCATCGGCGAAAACGAATATTTTATTGCTTCGGATGCTGCGCCTATTGTTGAATTTACGCGGCAAGTTGTTTATCCCGGCGACGAAGAAGTTATAACACTCAGTTTAGCCGAAGGATTGAAAATACGAACTATAACGGATATTGAAAAAACCCCTTACGTTCAAACTCTCGAAATCAACCTGAGTGCCCTCGAAAAAGGTGGATTCGACCATTTTATGCTCAAGGAAATTTATGAGCAGCCAAGGACTGTTCGCGACAGTATGCGCGGTCGCCTTCACATGGACCAGGGAATTATTGTATTAGGTGGTATTCAGGATTATTTGCGTAAATTTCTGACAGCCAGACGTATAATTATTGTTGGATGCGGTACTTCGTGGCATGCAGGAATTGTAGGCGAATATTTAATCGAAGAGCTTTCGCGCATACCGGTAGAGGTAGAGTATGCTTCTGAATTCCGGTACCGGAATCCATTGATTTACGAAGATGATATTGTTATTGCCATTTCCCAGTCGGGCGAAACTGCCGACACGCTGGCAGCCATCGAAATGGCCAAATCAAAAGGCGCAACCATTATTGGCATTTGCAATGTTGTAGGATCCTCGATACCGCGGGCCACACATGCTGGTTCATATACACATGCAGGTCCCGAAATCGGCGTTGCCTCCACCAAAGCATTTACTTCGCAAGTAACCGTACTAACCTTGCTTGCATTGATGCTTGCCGAGAAAAAAGGCACAATATCGGCATCACACTATTTCCGCATGTTGCACGAGTTCAGCACAATACCTGAAAAAATTGAAAAAACACTGAAATGCAACGATCAGGTTAAAGAAATCGCAAAAGTATTCAGCGGAGCAACTAATGCTCTGTATCTTGGCAGGGGAATTAATTTCCCGGTAGCATTGGAAGGCGCACTTAAACTGAAAGAAATCTCATACATACATGCCGAAGGATATCCGGCAGCTGAAATGAAACACGGACCTATAGCATTGATTGACGAAGAAATGCCTGTGGTTGTTATCGCAACACGCAGGGGACAGTACGAAAAAGTAGTGAGCAATATTATGGAGGTTAAAGCTCGTAAAGGCAAAATCATTGCTATTGTATCCGAAGGCGACGAACAGGTGCGTGAATTAGCCGACTACTGCATCGAAATTCCTGAATGCGACGAATTATTGGTTCCACTGCTGGCAACGATTCCGCTACAGTTGCTATCTTACCATATCGCACTGCTAAGAGGATGTAATGTGGACCAGCCGAGGAACCTGGCTAAATCGGTGACAGTGGAGTAATAATAAACATAAATCAATATTTTTCTCAGGGCGCGGCTGTTAGTCGCGCCCTGCTTTGTTTTAAGGAAAAACTGAACATTTTTCGCACACATCCTACCAGCATAATTTTGCATCTCTTTCACGGTCATGCATTTACACACATCCGATTTGCGATTTTCCCCTACCCTATCCTGGGCAAGCCAGAAATAAAAAAAGATTTGAATAATAAATATCGAATAATGGATATCGAATAATAAAGTAAAAAAACCTTAACGGAATTGAATAATAATAATAATAATGATAGCAGCATTAATTTTAAACCTTCATAACTTCAAAATTCAATATTCCTTGTTCAGTATTCGATATTATAAAATTAATATGAAATATTCTTAGTGAAACTTTCAAAATAACTTCCCCAATTGTTAATGAGGTAGGAATAACGGTGGCTGTTAAACCTAATGACCAAAGATTGGTGTTTGAATGTTGGAGCACCTGGCTATCTGCTATAGTCCGTAGGACTTCAATTTCAATAAAAGGAAATCTGTATCAGGAACATTGCCCGTAGGGCATTAACATAAAAAAGCTGTAAAAAAAACGAAGCTCAGCTCTTCATAAGTTTTGAGGAAGTTAATCTGTAAGTTTCTCTTATCCACATACGTCTATCGTTAAAAACAAATATTTTTACAAGAACCATCAATACAATGATAACACCCGAAATGCCCCGAGGTTAATGTTCAAATAATTTGTCTTTCCTGATAATCGGGAAATAGCTAAGTTTGTAAAACAATTTTTCAGAAACCAGGTACAACATTCAAATTGCTTTTCTACTTGTTCAAAAAACTTAAATGTGCATATCATGTCAACCTCAGCATTAATCATGTGGATTTCGACAATCACTATTGTCACAGGGCTTTGCGGATATTTTTTCTATAAAGTTTTAACCATAAAAAAGAAAGATGAACCTGATTCATACACGGATAATGATTAATATCCAGCAAATTTCTCCTTTTTGCTTCCCGGATTGTTTTGTTAAAGAGCATAGGAGAATAAGGAAGTTATTTCGATTTCATTTTTAAAAGGAATTAAAACGTGAATTTCTGACAGAAGAGTTTTGCTCACAGGCCGGTATTTGTTCCTGATTTCTCAAACTGCTTTTATTTGAAAATATCTCCGTACAGCTCTCTCCTGGAACAGATTGCTTTTGCAGAATTTTTATCATTTACTGAACTAATTAAGTTACTCACCAATTCAAAAAAAAATAAAATGCAGGAAATAGACAATATGGAATTGTCGTTTTTAAGTAAAAATGATTACCTGGAACTTAAGGAAGCGATGATTAAATCGTATACCAGCATGCCTGATTCCTACTGGATGGAACCTGAAATTAATATGCTAATAAATCTTTTTCCTGAAGGACAGGTAGTAATAAAAATCAACAACCAGATAGCGGGATGCGCCCTGTCAATTATTGTCGATTACTCTAAATTTGGCGATAAGCATACATATAAGGAAATATCCGGAAATTATACTTTCAGCACGCATAGTCCCGATGGCGATATGCTATATGGAATTGATATATTTATTAAACCCGAATTCAGAGGATTGCGGTTAGGTCGTAGGCTTTACGATTACAGGAAAGAATTGTGCGAACGATTAAATCTAAAAGGCATTGTTTTCGGAGGCCGTATTCCGGGCTACCACAAAACCGGCGAAAAAATTTCGCCCAAACAATATATTGATAAAGTAAGACGAAAAGAGATTAACGATCCGGTGTTAAATTTTCAGATATCCAATGATTTTTACCCTTCGAAAGTGATGAAAGGATACCTCGAAGGCGACACTGCATCAGGCGAATATGCGGTTTTGCTCAAATGGGATAATATTTACTACGAAAAGCCCGGCTTTAAAGCTGCTACTACCAAAACAATAATCAGGCTCGGTTTGATACAGTGGCAGATGCGTCCATATAAAAACCTTGAAGAACTGATGCAACAGGTCGAATTTTTTGTTGATGCAGTATCGGGTTACCGGTCCGATTTTGCACTTTTCCCTGAGTTTTTCAATGCTCCGTTAATGGCCGAAAACAATCATTTAACCGAAGCCGAAGCCATCAGGGAACTGGCTAAGCATACCTCAACTATTGTTCAGAAATTCTCCGAGCTTGCCATATCCTACAATATCAATATTATTACCGGTAGCATGCCCGAAATTCAAAACAACAGACTCTACAATGTTGGATACCTTTGTAGAAGAGATGGCACAATGGAACGGTACGAAAAACTACACACCACTCCGGATGAAGTTAAAATATGGGGTATGCAGGGCGGAAGCGAGTTAAAAGTTTTTGATACCGACTGCGGCAAAATTGGTATTTTGATATGTTACGATGTGGAATTCCCTGAGTTAAGCCGCCTTCTGGCTGATGACGGAATGGATATTTTGTTTGTTCCTTTCCTTACTGATACACAAAACGGGTATTCGAGGGTAAGATACTGTGCTCAGGCAAGAGCTATCGAAAACGAATGTGTTGTTGCCATAGCCGGAAGTGTTGGAAATTTGCCAAAAGTTCATAATATGGATATACAGTTTGCTCAATCCATGGTTTTTACACCTTGCGATTTTGCATTCCCATCGAATGGGATAAAAGCGGAGGCAACCCCAAATACCGAAATGATACTGATTTGCGAAGTGGATATTGACCTGCTACACGAACTCAATCTGCAAGGAAGTGTTAGAAATTTACGCGACAGGCGAAAAGACATTTACGAATTGAAAAGGCTTTAATCAAACTTTGAGAGTTGCCACATAGCATCTTTTTTTTATAAAAATCAGTGATTAAAAAAGAAAATTGCATTGCTTTTTTCTGTTGATTAATGTTGTAGATTTATTCTAACTAAATCTATTGTAAACCAATGCCCGCAATTACTAAAAAATGAAAGCGGATAAATGGCCATTAGTTTCAACCTGATCTCAAAAAATTATTTATCATAATTAAAGGAATTTCCATGAAATGTGCTAAACTTATTGTCGGGCTGAGTGTATTTTTTTTGCTTGCAGCTATGATCGGATTTGGGCAAAAGGATTCCTCGTCTCATAATGTTGAGTCTGCAAATACAATCCTTTTGCAAAACTTCCAGATGAAACTGGCAGAAATTGAGAAACAACGTGTAGCCGATTCCGCACAAAAAGCAGAACTGGAGTTTAGGCTGAGTTCGCTTAGCACAGCAGACAACCTTACCAAAGAGAAGTTGCAAAAACAGCTTACGGAATTAAATAATAAAGAAACCTTACGTATTGAGAAGAAAAAGGCTCAGATTGATTCGTTGAGAAAAGGAGCAATTGCCTATCCTGTTGAAGGTTTTTTTGATGATACTTTGTTTTTAATTTACAACAAGCTGGGTAGTTTTTCAGCAAAAGAACGAGCTAATGCAATACACGACAGGATATCGCTGATAAAAAATGATTTTAGCTTTAA
The DNA here is from genome assembly GCA_038249705.1 of Bacteroidales bacterium. Classification (GTDB taxonomy): domain Bacteria; phylum Bacteroidota; class Bacteroidia; order Bacteroidales; family UBA4417; genus UBA4417. The sequence goes on from JBBSDC010000088.1 coordinate 6,733, forward strand.
ACCGGATTCCTTAAAACTTATTGAATCGGAAACTACACTCGACGTTGTTTATAACGACAAAATAATTGTCAGCGTTACTGAAAATGATGCGTTTTGGCATAACACTACAAAGGAAGAATTAGCATCCAAGTACAAAAAAATATTTGGTGTTGCTATCATGCAGTATAAATCGCAGACCAGTGTTTTTAGCCTTTTAAAAAGTATCGCACTTGCATTGCTGGTTATTGCTATCATAGGTGCTTTAATAGTATATACCCGAAAACTATTTATTTGGACAGCATTAAAGATTGAACAGCAGCAAGGAAAGCTGATAAAGGGAATTGTTATTAAAGACTATACGCTGTTAGATGCCGCTCGACAGGTGAAAGTATTACTAACGGTAAATGCTATTATTAAATGGTTTACCATATTACTTATCATTTACATAACATTGCCTATATTGTTCGGGTTGTTTCCCTGGACACAGAATTTTGCAACTACTTTGTTCGAATTTATTTTAAATCCTGTAAAGCAGATTGCACTTGGCCTCTGGCATTATCTGCCAAATTTGATTACAATCATAGTGATATTATTCGTTTTTCATTATGTATTTAAATTCCTGAAATTCCTGAAATCCGAAATTGAGAAAGGCGACCTGAGTTTACCTGGGTTTTATCCTGATTGGGCAAACCCTACCTACCAGATAGTTCGTGTAATGATCACCGCTTTCGAGATTATAGTAATTTTTCCTTATTTGCCTGGAAGCGAATCGCCTATATTCAGAGGCGTATCTGTCTTTTTAGGTTTCCTTTTTACTTTTGGCTCAGCCGGATCTCTTTCGAATATTATTGCCGGATTAGTACTCACTTACATGAGGCTATTTAAATTAGGCGATCGTGTTAAAATTGGAGATGTAACAGGCGATGTAATCGAAAAATCAATGCTTGTCACACGAATAAGAACCATTAAAAACGAAATTATTTCAATACCGAATTCTACTGTAATGAGTAGTCATACAATCAACTATAGCAGTGACGCCCCTAAAAAAGGATTGATCATTCACACAACTGTTACCATTGGTTACGATGTGCCCTGGAGGAATATGCACCAGGCTTTGATTGACGCAGCTTTGAAAACAGAATTGGTTTTGAAGAAACCTGCCCCCTTTGTGCTGCAAACCAGCCTGGATGATTTTTATGTATCCTACCAGGTAAATGCGTATGTGCGTGAGGCTAACAAACAAGCTGATATATATTCCGAGCTGCATGAGAATATTCAGGATGTATGCAACGAAAGAGGTATAGAAATACTCTCGCCACATTACAGGGCCGAACGCGATGGGAACATGACCTCCATTCCCTCCAATTATTTAAGCAAAGATTACGTTCCTCCAACATTTAATATCAGTGTTAAAAAAGATTCCAACGATAATAAAACCAAGTGACGGAGACAAACGGAGCTTAAAATGCGGCATTAAATATCTCAACCAAACGGTTGACTTCCTTTACAGCAACTCAAAAAATCGAACATTACCCCCAGGGTTATTTGTTGTAGTAACTTAATTGTAACTTAAATAAAATAAAAAATACACTACTTACCTACAACATGCTGTTTATCTGATATATACACTAATTTTACAAAATGGATTCTACTATAATCATTATATTTTGTGTACTTCTGCTTCTGGCCTACCTGTTCGATTATTCATCGGACAAAACAAGGATTCCGTCAGTTATTCTCCTGCTACTCTTAGGATGGGGCGTAAGGCAAGCCACTGTATTTCTGGGCATTCAGATTCCGGATTTTACAACTATACTGCCAGTTTTAGGCACAATCGGACTTATACTTATTGTACTCGAAGGTTCTTTGGAACTTGAGTTAAATAAGTCAAAAGTCGGCCTTATCAAAAAATCATTAAACGGAGCCGTTTTATCAATGTTAGCAACCGCATTTCTGTTAGCTTTTCTTTTTAATTATTTTGGAGGCGATTCATTTAAGAGTAGCCTTGCAAATGCTATTCCTTTCAGTATAATAAGCAGTTCCATTGCCATACCCAGTGTAAGAGCCCTGAAATCGGAAAACAAAGAATTTGTGATTTACGAGAGCAGTCTTTCGGATATAGCTGGCGTGTTATTTTTCAATTTTGTTGCATTAAACACAGTTATCGATTTTGTTTCATTCAAGCAGTTCGGCATACAAGTAATCGTAATAGCTGTTGTATCATTTATTGCAACCATAGGTCTTTCACTTTTATTGAGTAAAATCAAGCATCAGATTAAATTTGTTCCTATCATTTTACTAATATTTTTAATTTATGCAATTTCAAAAATCTATCATTTACCAGCTCTTATTTTTATACTGGTTTTTGGGTTGTTTATGGGCAATATCGATGAGCTAAAGAATTGGAAATGGATACAGATTTTTCGTCCTGAAGAGTTGACCAAAGAAGTAATAAAATTTAAAGAACTTACTATTGAAGCTGCTTTTCTGATACGGGCATTGTTCTTTCTCTTGTTCGGTTACCTACTCGAAACTTCTGATATTTTAAATATGGATACACTTATTTGGTCCGTAGGAATTGTTGTTAGTATTTTTGTTTTTAGAGCAGTTCAGTTAAAACTATCAAAGCTGCCACTTAAACCGTTATTATTTATCGCACCCAGAGGCCTGGTTACTATTCTTTTGTTTCTTTCTATTTTACCAGCTGACCGGATTCTACTGGTAAACAATTCGTTAATAGTTCAGGTTATACTTATTTCGTCTCTTGTCATGATGATGGGATTGATGAGTAACACTGAGAAAGAGCAACTTTAATTCTTTTAAAAGCATTAGGACTTTACGCAACAGGCGCAAAGAAAATTTTCAACTTAAAAGAGGTTAATTTCATTACATATCTATTTTTTACCTTGACTCTTTTATTCAAGCGTGTGTGTTCTTTTCGACTTACTATGTATCTTTATAGCGGTATTGCTGCAATTTATTCATTCTATTTACCGAATGCTGGCAGCTAATTAAAACGACATTGACCATGAAAAAGTTTGAACCAATTCAAAAACTGCTGAATTATATCGATCTCGACAGCGATTTGGATGATTTCGAAAAAATACATTTAACCATTGAAAAGGAAATCATATTCAAAGGCACCAATCTCTGGATTTTAGTATTTGCAATTATTGTTGCTTCAGTGGGCCTGAATATGAATTCCACGGCAGTAATAATTGGCGCTATGCTTATTTCGCCGCTAATGGGTCCTATTAATGGAATGGGGTACAGTATTGCTACCTATAATTTCCCTCTTTTCAGGAAAGCGATAAAAAACTTCTCATTTGCAGTTATCGGAAGTTTAATTGCATCTACAGCCTATTTCGCCGTAAGCCCCATTTCAACAGCACATTCCGAATTATTAGCCCGCACAAGTCCAACCATTTACGATGTAATAATAGCCTTATTTGGTGGATTAGCTGGCATTGTAGCTATCAGCAGTAAGCATAAGGGAAATGTAATTCCGGGAGTTGCAATTGCCACAGCTTTAATGCCTCCGCTTTGCACAGCTGGTTACGGACTGGCAACGGGGCAGTTCAACTATTTCTTTGGTGCTTTTTATCTCTTTACCATCAATACCGTTTTTATCGCCATTTCTTCGGTGGTAATATCACAAATTTTGAAATTTCCTATCATAACGTTGGTCGATAGCCAGCAGAAAAAAAAGGTTAATCAACTAATTTCCTTAACTATTACGATAGTTCTACTTCCCAGCATCTATTTCGGTTATAACCTGGTTCAAAAGGAAAAATTTATTGAAAACGCTACAAATTATATATCTGATGTCAGTATTGTTGATGGCCATTATTTATTAAAAAATGAAGTTAGACCCAATAAAAAAGAAATTGTACTTGTTTATGCCGGTACATTGTTGAGTGATGATCAGAAGGAAAGTATAAGAGAAAAAGCAAAATTTTTCTCCCTCGATGAAGCATCTATTGAATTCCCTCAGGGACTATCAACTGATGAGATAAGCAGGAATAATACTGAAGGCGAAAAGATAAAATCTGAGATTAACCGCCTTTTATTATTGGTGAAAGATAAAGAAAAACAGATAGATAGCCTCGATATTGTAAAATATCGGGGAAAGGAGATCCTTGAAGAGATTAAAAACCTTTACCCACAAATTATTAACTGCACCTATTCCGAATCGTATGTATTTAACAGTAATGCCTCCGTTGCCGATACGGTAGCTATTGTTGTTTTTACCACACAGGAGAAACGTCCATATCTGATAAAAAGCGATAAGTCGAAAATCGAAAACTGGCTGCAGGTCAGATTGAATTCCGAAAAAATAAAGGTTTTTTACGAATGAGAGTATTTTAGGTTGTAACAAGAGGTATTCAACCCATATGCTTTGGCCTTGGTATGTTTTAGCGTGACTTCCATCTGGCTCCTGCCAAAAAATCCTGAAAGGATGACAGGCGAATTACAAGGCTGCAAAAATTCTATTGTTCCCATATATTGAACTATTTGAATTGAAACAAATTTTAGCAAAATCCAACTATTTTTTTTGCTTACAAAAACCACCCAATTTCCTAAAATGCCAGCCTTAATGCATCGCACACGAAGGCAAGAACTTACGCTACTTATATAGAACAATTCCATATTACCATATTTAAACTAAATTCTTCATCTATTGTTATTTCAATAACAAAAAGAAATTAATTTTGCAGAAAATTTAAAACCATGAATTTATCACACATCGAACACATCGGTATCGCAGTTAAAAGTCTGGATATCAGTATTCCATACTGGGAAAACGTATTCGGTCTCAAATGCTACGCTTTAGAAGAAGTAGCCGACCAGCGTGTAAAGACAGCTTTCTTTATGGTTGGTCAAACAAAGATTGAATTACTCGAAAGCACCGATCCGGAAGGGCCAATCGGCAAATTCCTTGAAAAAAAGGGCGAAGGCATCCATCACATTGCTTTTGCAGTAAAAGACATCGAAAGTGCTTTAGCCGAAACCGAAGCCAATGGAATTCAACTTATTGACAAGCAATCGCGTAGTGGTGCTGAAGGCATGAGCATAGGTTTCCTGCATCCGAAATCAACTTTCGGAGTGCTGACTGAGCTTTGCGAAAATAAAAACATATAGGTGCCGTATACCGGAACATCGGAAACAGCAACCGGTAACAATTACTTTATCCAACCTCAATAAAATAACCTAACCACAATAATAAACAATGGCAATCGAGGACAAAATCAAGCAACTGCTTGATAAACGAGAGCTTGCAAAACTGGGTGGTGGCCAGAAACGCATTGACTCACAACACAAAAAAGGGAAACTCACCGCCCGCGAACGCATCGACTTATTGCTCGATGAAGGCAGTTTCGAAGAATTCGATATGTTCGTTTCACACCGTTGTACCGATTTTGGTATCGAAAACGAAAAATACCTTTCGGATGGAGTAGTAACAGGCTTCGGAACTATCGATGGACGCCTGGTATATGTTTTTTCACAGGATTTCACCGTTTTCGGCGGATCGCTTAGTGAGATGTATGCCAAGAAAATTTGCAAGGTCATGGATCAGGCAATGAAGGTAGGCGCACCGGTAATCGGCATCAATGATTCGGGTGGAGCCCGCATACAGGAAGGCGTTCAGAGCCTGGCCGGTTATGCCGAGATTTTTCAGCGTAACATTATGGCTTCGGGTGTAATTCCACAGTTATCGGCTATTTTCGGCCCATGTGCAGGCGGTGCAGTTTACAGTCCGGCACTCACTGACTTTATCATCATGTCGAAAACAAACAGTTATATGTTTGTTACCGGCCCAAAAGTGGTAAAAACTGTTACCGGCGAAATTGTTACCGACGATGAACTCGGTGGAGCAATGGTTCATGGCTCAAAATCAGGGGTTTCGCATTTCGTTGCAGAGGACGAACAGGAAGGCATTATGCTTTTACGTAAACTTCTCAGTTACCTGCCACAAAACAACCTCGAAGATCCTCCTTTAGTTCCTTGTATTGATCCTATCGACCGCCTCGAAGAATCGCTCAATCATATTGTTCCCGAAAATCCGAATAAACCCTATGATATAAAAGATGTAATCCATCTTATTGCTGACAATAACGAATTTCTGGAAGTAGCACGTCATTTTGCTCCGAATATTGTAACCGGTTTTGCCCGTTTTAATGGCATGTCGGTTGGTATTGTTGCAAATCAACCCAGTTACCTGGCCGGAGTTCTTGATATTAATGCATCGCGCAAAGCGGCTCGTTTTGTACGTTTTTGCGATGCATTTAATGTTCCTATCCTCACCCTGGTTGATGTTCCTGGTTTCCTTCCGGGAACGGCGCAGGAATATGGTGGAATTATCATTCACGGAGCAAAATTGCTTTTCGCTTATGGCGAAGCTACGGTGCCTAAAGTAACCGTTATTCTTCGCAAAGCATACGGCGGAGCATATGATGTAATGAGCTCCAAGCACTTACGTGGAGATATCAACTACGCATGGCCTTCAGCCGAAATCGCTGTAATGGGACCCAAAGGTGCCATTGAAGTGCTTTACAATAAAAAACTTGCTGAAATTGAAGATAAAGCGGAAAGGGATGCTGAATTTCAGAAATACGAAGAGGAATATAAAACCAAGTTTGCCAATCCGTATGATGCAGCAAGCTACGGCTTTATTGATGATGTTATTATTCCACGCAATACCCGTTTCAGGGTTATACGCGCTTTCCAGGCTTTAGCAACCAAAAAAGATACCAATCCACCTAAGAAACACTCAAACCTGCCGTTATGATGACATCAACACTATTGGTAGTAAAAGCCGGTGAAAGAGTTGCTGGTAAAGCGGCTGAGGAGTTTGGCAGGATGGATCCAACAGGAATTGCAATGATTATGATTGCAATGACCGTTGTTTTTTCAGCCCTGATATTCCTGTACCTTACATTTAAGTACATTGCCAAACTGTACAATATCGATTTAAAAAAGCGATTCAGGAAAAGTCGTCCGCATTTGGAAATCCCCGAAGAGCATGAAGAAATCTCAGGTGAAACACTGGCTGCCATTTCACTTGCGCTTCACCTGTATCATCGGCAAATGCAAGGATTGGAAGATGCCGTTATAACCTTTAAAAATGCGGCAAAAACATACTCACCCTGGAGTTCAAAAATATATGGACTACGTAGAACCCCAAATCATTAAGAAATGAAGAACTTTAAATTCACCATAAATGGTAACGAATACGATGCCGAAATAATAGGTATCGAAGAAAATACAGCTGAAGTATCCGTGAACGGAGTTAGCTATTCAGTTGAAATTGACAGAAAAATGCAAACCATTAAAACGCCCAAATTAGTGCGTACAATGGCTGTGCCTTCTACTGATTCGCACCCCTCGGTTTCAAAAACGGCAAGTCCTTCAGCACCTAAGGGTACGGGAAGTATTAAATCACCATTGCCAGGCGTAATTCTCGAAATTTATGTCCGCGAAGGCGATACCGTCAAAATCGGCCAGAAACTGCTCATGCTCGAAGCCATGAAAATGGAGAATAACATCAATGCGGATAAAGAAGGCCGGGTTGCCTCCTTAAAAGTAGGCAAAGGTGACAGCGTGATGGAAGGTGATATTCTAATTGTAATAGGAGATTAACGACATGGGTACTTCTGAAAATTTATGGACATTTATCACCGATCACCTCGGTCAGTTCATGGGATATACGGCCTTTGCCAATTTTACGCCCGGTCATGTGATTATGATACTGATAGGGCTGGTGTTTATATATCTTGCAATTGCCAAGGAATATGAACCTATGTTGCTTATACCCATTGGATTTGGAATCCTGATCGGTAATATTCCATTTTGGGGAGCTGATCATATACTGAATAGTGATCCTAGCAACCTCCAGATTGGGTTATACCAAAGCGGAAGCGTAATGAACTACTTGTATTTTGGTGTCAGGTACGGTATATATCCACCACTGATTTTCCTTGGAATAGGTGCCATGACTGATTTCTCAGCATTGATATCAAACCCTAAACTTATCCTGATCGGTGCCGCAGCTCAATTGGGTATTTTTGCCGCTTATGCAGCAGCTCTTGGACTTGGATTCAGTCCGGCCGAAGCAGGTGCTATTGGTATAATCGGTGGTGCTGACGGACCAACTGCTATATTCTTATCGTCGAAACTTGCGCCGGAAATGGTTGGTGCTATTGCAGTTTCAGCTTATTCATACATGGCTTTGGTGCCTGTAATTCAGCCTCCGATCATGCGTTTGCTCACTAATAAAAAAGAGCGCCTTATCCGCATGAAACCCCCTCGTACTGTATCGAAACTCGAAAAAATTCTTTTCCCGATTATCGGAATGCTGCTGACATGTTTTATAGTACCTTCAGGTTTACCTTTATTGGGAATGTTATTTTTCGGTAACCTTCTGAAAGAAAGTACAGTTACAAAAAGATTGGCCGATACAGCTAAAGGTCCATTAATTGATATCGTTACGATTTTAATCGGTGTTACCGTTGGTGCATCAACTCAGGCATCAACCTTTTTAACGGAAAAATCAATACTCATATTTGTGCTTGGTGCCTGTTCCTTTATTGTTGCAACTTTTGGCGGAGTTATGTTTGTTAAAATCATGAACCTTTTCCTTAAGGAAGGAAATAAGATAAATCCGCTTATAGGTAACTCAGGGGTTTCAGCTGTTCCCGATAGTGCCCGCGTTTCGCAGGTTGTCGGGCTTGAGTATGATAAAACCAATCACCTTCTGATGCATGCTATGGGTCCAAATGTGGCCGGCGTTATTGGCAGTGCAGTAGCCGCGGGTATTTTGCTCAGCTTCCTGTTTTAAAAAATAGTATTACCTTCGTCAGGAACTATCCTTTATCAAACTTTTTGCCAATTAATATCAAGGTCAAACTGTTCAGAATTAATCACAAAGAAAGCCCCGATAATCCGGGGCTTTTTTTACTTTTACAAATCAATTGTCCCTCAGAAAAATACTTTTAATCGACTCATAACATGCTTATTATAGGAATTGCCGGTGGCTCGGGATGCGGTAAAACTACGGTTGTACGCGAAATTATTAAACGATTACCCAAAAATTCCGTAGCGGTGATTCCCCAGGATGCATATTATTGGGACAACGGACATCTTACACCGGAAGAAAAACTCCGCATTAATTTCGACCATCCCAACTCCATCGAATGGAGTCTTTTAGTAAAACACATTGATGCTTTGCGTAACGGGGAGAGTATCGAAATGCCGGTTTATTCCTATATCGACTGTGCAAGGCTTAAGGAAACCGTTACCATCGAACCACGGAAAGTGATAATTGTTGAAGGAATTCTGATATACAGCGATGTGCAATTGGTAAAGCGACTCGATATAAAAGTATATGTAGATGCCGAAAGCGATGAAAGGCTGATGCGGATTATCAGGCGCGACACTGTTGAGCGTGGCCGCGATCCTATGAAAGTACTGGATCATTACAACCGCTGGGTAAAGCCTATGCACCTTCAGTTTATTGAGCCAACTAAACGGAATGCCGATATTATTGTGCCCCAGGGTGGCGAAAATAAAGTAGCGATTGATATCCTGGCTTCGAGGATTAAGATGAAACTGGACTCAGGGGATTGATAAAAGTGAATAGTGAATAGTGAATAGTGAATAGTGTCTGCACACCCGCAGGGTGTCTGACACTGGAAAGAGTGAATAGTGAATAGTGAATAGTGTCTGCACACCCGCAAGGTGTCTGACACTGGAAAGAGTGAATAGTGAATAGTGAATAGTGTCTGCACACCCGCAAGGTGTCTGACACTGGAAAAAGTGAATAGTGAAT
>JBBSDC010000089.1:0-16243 GCA_038249705.1 Bacteroidales bacterium
CAGTATGTTATGCAGGGATTACTTCCTGGTAATTATGATTATATCGTTAGCAGACAAGGATTTTGTCCCTCCACAGGGTCAATACAATTAACAGGCAACTACCAACAAAACATTAACCTGTTCGGATGCTTTACTGTTAACTTTCAGGTTTCTAATTACTTCGACGAGCCTGTCGAAAATGCTTCCATCACTATTACTGGTATTGGAAATACCTCTACCAATGCAGCTGGATTTGCTTCAATAATTACAACCTCATTTCAGAATGCTGGTTTTGCCGTTGCTGCTACCGGATATAAAACCAACACCGGAAGCCTCAGCGCATTTAACGATACTGCATTTATGATACAACTTGATGCTGCATTAGATGCCCCTGTAGCCTTATCTCCATCAAGCATTTCGTTTAATTCGTTTACCGCAAAATGGTCGAATGCCCCGCAAACTGATTCGGTGTTCCTATATGTTTCGACGGATAATTTTCAATCATTTATCCCCGGATTCGACGGCGCTCTGATTGTAGGTACAGAGGTATTAATTAATAACCTTTCGCCAAACAATACATATACTTACAAGCTGCGCGCCACTAATAGTTATGGCGTTTCGGACTTTTCGAATACCATTTCGGTAACCACTCTAACATCAGGCATTTTTTCACAAAAGCAGGTATTAAAAATGCTCGCCAGGCCTAATCCTGCAACCGAAACTATTCAATTCATGCTTCCAGGTATCGAAAACTGCGCGATAGTGGTAACGGACGCTAATGGCCGCAATGTAATTAGTGAATTATATGATAGCACTAATGACCAGGGGCCTACATTGAATATTATAAAGCTTGCCAATGGGTTATATCATGCCCGTATCATGGACGGGAAACAAATATATGTATGTACTTTTATTAAGAATTAGATTATTAAATACATTTTTTGGCAAATTGATTGGATGTTTGCTTCGAAACCCCGGAAATTTATCCCGGGGTTTTTTTATCCCACAATAGCACTTGACTTTTTTTTTGATTTAACCTACTTTTAATCTTTCAATACTCATTTTGTTATTATGCTTATATTTAGTATTTTATGAATAGAGCATCCTTGTTTTCCAGTTTAATCCTACTACCTGCTTTGTGGGTGGTTTGTTTTTTGAATCTGAATAGCGATACCTCTGCGCAAACTGTGAACCCGCAATGGCGTATCGACTCAATTAAATTAGAAAAACTGGAGAGCCGGTTTGAAAAGGAATTGGATGCAAAAAATTATGTCAATGCATATGCAGTTATCGATAGCATGATGGTAATTGCCAGTAAATCATCCAATCATAAAGAAATAGGTGATGCCCGTTTTAATTATGCTTTGATTGAGAAAAACAAAGGGAATAGAGCCGCCTTAATCGATAACCTGAAAGCTTCGATAGTAAGTTACCGCAGAGCAAATGCGTTTAAACAGGCCGGAAAGGCATACTTTTTAATCGGGCAGGCCTACATAGAGCTGAGAGATGAAAAAACTGCGCTCGATTATTTCAAGGAATCCCTATTGATGCGCGAAAGAGCTTATGATACTGCAGGCATAGCCAATTCATTGATGAATGTTGCGACACTTGAATATAAATCGGGCGAGTATACTTTGGCAAGCGAATACTATTTTAAAGCACTTACCTATGCCGAAATACTTAAAAACGATAAACTTAAGGCTGCCTGTTTGAGTAATCTGAGCCATCTGAGTAATAAAATGAATAACTATGGTCAATCACTCGAATACCTTTACGAAGCTTTGGATTTACAGCGCAAATTAGGAAACCGGTTAGGCGAATCCAATGTGCTGACAAACTTCGGCAATACCTATATCGAGATGAAAAATTATGATAAAGCCAAAGATTATTATACTATGGCATTGGAGATAAAAAACGAAATTAAGGATGAAAAAGGAATAGCGGGCGTTTATTCCAATCTTGGGATTATAGCCCGAAATGAGGGCGATACATCCCTTGCAAGGAAAAATTCGACCACAGCCCTCTCTATAGCCCGAAAAATTAAGGATAAGGAAACAGAAGCCAATGCCATGAGCAACCTTGCATTAATCAGCTCGAACAGCAACAGCGAATCGGCTGAGCTTCAACTGCTAAACAGTCTGGAAAAAGCAAAAGAAGTGGGTAACCCCATACTGATTTCAGCAAACTATAAAAACCTGAAGGAATTTTACGAAAAAAAAGGCAATGCAGCCAAAGCGCTTAAATATTCAACGCTCCACCAGTCGGTAAATGATTCATTATTTTCGACTAATAACGCCGATAAAATACTGGAGCTGCAAACAAAATACGAAACCGCCGAAAAGGAAAAACAACTGGTATTGCTGAATAAGGAAAAACTTGAACAAGAACTCAGTCTTCAGAAAGCCAACCAATATAAAAGTACTTTAATTTTTATTTCAGTTTTCCTGGTATTCCTTGTTGCTGTTCTTTATAGTCGTTATCTTCTGAAAAAGCGATCTCAACAACAACTTGCTGCAATTAACGCCAAGCTCAACGAGCTTAATACTACAAAAGACAAGTTGTTCTCAATTATTTCGCATGATTTAAAAAACTCGGTTTCGGCTTTTACCAACATTACCGATGCGCTTAGTACCCGGTTTGATAGTATGTCGGCAACTGATCTGAAATATTACATTGGCGAAATGTCTGGTTCAGCCAATTCGATGAAAGCACTCTTCCGTAACTTGCTCGAATGGGCAAAGTCGCAGCAGAACCGCATTACAGTTACTCCTGTACAAATAAATGTAAGCCAATTACTGGCCGAGTGTAAATCGCAGGTTCAGCAGCAGCTTAATCGTAAAAACATTGTAATGCTTATGCATTGCGACGAAAATTTAATGGCCATCAGCGATAGGGACATTGTAACCACCGTTTTGCGAAACCTGCTTACCAATGCCGCCAAATACAGCTACGAAGGCAGTAAGATTGAGGTTAGAGCAAGCCAAAACCTGAATAATATCGAAATTGTAGTAACTGATTATGGCATAGGAATGCTGCCTTCCGAAGCTGAATTACTTATGGATAGTCAAGCCGGAGTCATAAGCAAACCCGATGTCGAAGGTGAGCAGGGAGCCGGGTTAGGTCTTAGGCTCTGCAAAGAGTTGCTTTCGCGTATTTCGGGTAAGCTGCTTGTGAAAAGTTCTCCGGGCTGCGGTAGTACTTTTACTATTCAAATGCCGGTAAAAATCTGACAAGCAATTCCCTGTCATTTGCTTACAATTTCTTCCATATTCAACTCTCCACAGGGCTGCCAATAGTCATGTTTATGTTGAATTTGATAATCTTACCTTAAAGAGTTTACTTTTAGCATCCGTATAATTACAGATGGTGAAACAGTTGAAATACGGAGGTTTAAATGTTTTTATCGCCTTAGTTTTGTGATGTTAACCCATAAAATATAAGCAACATGAAACATACTTTTTACACCTTGGTACTATTGAGTTTTTTAATAACAAACCTTGTTAATGCGCAGGTAGGAAATCTGAAAGGTATTGGTAACAAAATTGTAAGCAAAACCGAAAAAGCTGCCGAAAATAAAGTAAACAAGGCTGAAAGCTCAGTGGCGAAAACTGCTGAGAACAGTATTGAAAAAAAATCGGACAACAATTCATCTGCTTCTTCAACCGAATCTGCCTCGTCAATAGCTTCGGCTCCTAAAATTTCGGGCAACACAATTTATGTTTCGAAACAAAATGGAAACAATAAGAATGATGGCTCAATTTCCTCGCCTTTAAAAAACCTGGACAAAGCCATACAGATTTCACAACCTGGTGGTACAATTTTTATCTCCGGTGGTATCGAAATGGGAACGCTCAATGTAGGCTTCATCGAAAGCGATAAAGCTGTGAAGATTTACGGCAGTTACGACGAAAGTTTTTCAAAACAGGATATTCAGGCTCACCCCACTTTGTTACAACCCGATAACGAAAGTGCCCGTTCTACACGAAAAGCTGTATTTAAGTTTACCAAGGATGTTTCGGGAACTGTAATTGATCATCTGGTTTTTGATGGCGGACAGCGCAATGCTTATAGTGCAAAAGAAGGGTTTGTAGAAGGTGTTGAAGGCGGCCGGCTATTACCTGACAGCGAGCGCCCACCGGTAGGCTATCCCACTATTCATGAGCCTTTGCTGCAGTTTGTAAGTGCTACTACCGGCGGCGATGTAACCGTTCAGAACTGTGCTTTTATTAATGGCGCTAGTTTCGCTTTGCAGGCAGGGCACCGAAGCGGGAAATTTACCGTTAAAAATAATGTGTTTGTTGGTAACCGCATGGCAGCCATCGAAATATACGGAACCTGCGCCAGTACAGGTGGTCCAAACACAATGGCATTATGTGGCGATGTTGAAATTGCAAACAATACCATACTTTTTACCTGGAGCCGAACCAAAGACTTTCTGGACATGGGATATGGAGTGCGTATAATGACCAAGTGCAGCTATAATATCCACGATAATATAATTGGGGCTTCCATTCTGGCCGGTATCGACCACACAAGATTTAATAAAAATGAATGGGTGAAGGTTGATAATAACATTTTCTTCGTCAATAAAGATAAGGATTTTCACTACAGTCCTGCCAGCAACACAAGGTTGCGTATTGATGCAGGTGATTTTGGTGACCTCGAAATTAAATCAGCCTCAGGCAACCGGAACGAAATACCCAAAACGCTAAAAGTGAATAAGGCATACCTCGATGGTTACCTGAATGCACGCTATTCCGAACAAACCGACCTCGATCGCAACTCAGCCGCCAATCAGTGGCGTGCAATAAATGGAATGAACTTACAGGGAACCATGTCGTCATCAGTAACTATGTTTTGTAATAAATACCCCTGGAAAGAAGCTTTAAACCTGTTTGGCGATATTTCCGGCATTGGGGCTCAATAACGCATTCGTGCTGTAAATAACATTAAATCATATAGATATGAAAACAAATATGTTAATGCTAACTTTAATTTTCTTAGTTATGAACCAGATTGATGCTCAAAACCCAGGTGATATTGTATTCTCATCAACACCTATAAACCCATTACAACCCGAAGGCTTGAAAACCACCTTTAATGCGGGTGATAACATTTATTCGATTGCATATTTGCCACAAACGGTAAAGGATTTCTACAAGAATTCCTCGCCAAATGCTAAACTCGAAGTTGAGATTTTTATTTATGAACTAAAGCCTCCTTTGTACAGTTATCAAAGCCCATCTGAAGAGCAGTTAACTTATGCCAGTTTATGGGTTTCAAGCACCATAGTAAATGAGAAATACCTGCTTATCGACCTGTTGCCCGATGCGGCAAAAACAAATGCTTATGGAACTGAGGGTATTACGTACAAGGATTTTGGTAAAAAATACGATGGCCCGGTTAATTTCGCCGAAACGCTTGCTAAACTTGGTGCTGGCGAACATGAACTGAAAGTTTTAGTAAAATGCTATTACAACGATGTAGCTTCGGGAACCATAAAAATCAGTGGCGACGATTTTAGTGCGTATCAGAAACTTTCGGAGCAACTAAATGCCACAGCATCAAGTGCCAGCGCCAGCAATGCTGTTTTCCCTGAGCAAAAGCTTAAGGATGCTGCAGCCGAAACCAGGATGATTGCTGCTCTGAAAAATTCGAACGACTGGAAAACAGGTTTCGCCGGTGGAACCGAAGTAATTAGAATTTCCATTGTTGATTCTGACTGGCACATTCGCCGACATGAAATTTCTGGAGCTATTCTACATAGGTATATCAAGGCAGCTATTGCTTTTAAAACCAAAACAGGAGGATGCGCATACCGGCTTTTTACTTTTCAGGAAGATTATATTGGAGGTAAATTCCAACCTTTAAAATACGATGGAGCAGGAGATTTAGTAAATATGGATTGTGGGAATATAGATAAATAAATATCAGCATAGTATGAGAATTGTTACCTGAAGAAGGCTGTGTTTTACTTATTTCTTATGCATCGGCAATCACATCTGGAACCGAATTGACTGATGCATGTAAAAAAGGAAATATATTTTCAGTTGATTGTCAAAAAATGAAAATCGCAAGCGGCCCGTTTTTAAAACAACGGGTCGTTTGTTTATAGTTTTACAATTCCATGAATAATAGCATATTTAATCAACTCCGCCAGCGAATGTAAGCCAAGTTTTTCCATAACAGCATTGCGGTGCGTTTCGACAGTGCGGGGACTGAGGCAAAGTTTTGCGGCTGTTTCCTTATAACTGAGTCCATCGCCAAAGCAAGCTATTACTTCTTTTTCTCGCTCGGTGAGCACTTCATGGTTATTTTTTTTGAGTGGTTTTTGATTATCCGATGCTTTCGAAATGTAGCTTTTAAAGATAATAGCTGAAATTGTTTCGCCATAATATTCTTCACCGGTATCAATGGTTCTGAGGGCTTTCAACAATTCATCCGAAGAGGCATCTTTCGACACATATCCTTTCACACCTGCCTGCACAGCCCTTATCACTGATAGTTCATCTGTATTCGACGAAAGAACGAGAATTTTAATCTCCGGCATTCTAACTCTTAGCTTTTCGGCAAAAGTGCTTCCATCCATGCCTGGCAGCATAAGATCAAGTATGAGGATATCGGCTTCAAAACCTTTAATTTTTGAAAGCATGGTTTCGGCATCGGCAGCTTCACCAACTATCAAAATGTCATCGTATGGCTGTAACATGGCCTTTATGCCATCCCTTACAATTTTGTGATCATCTAAAATAGCAATTCTCATCATCCGAATATAAAATTATAAGCAAATATAGTAAATGTATTTTTCGAAAATAACTTATTAAGTTGGGTCTGATGAAAAACGCAAAGTTACTAATTAGCGGGATCCATCTGAGACGCCAATATTTGATGCTGATAAAGGTGAGTGTTCCCAAAATCGTACCGTTCCCATATTTTTGTTTCTCACCTTTTTATATTTCTATTTCCTCCATCTGCTTGTTTTAGTGCACTCCCGGTTTAGCTAAGTATTATAATTCCCAGTATTAAACATGCCAAATGCAATAACTCTTTACATTCGCCCGGAAGGCGAAGCAACCAGTTATGCGACTTTCAATGGCAATACCTATTTCTGTCAAAAAGTTAAACCAGGTTTATTTAACATGAACCTTACCATGGGTGATGTTACTATCCTTAAAGTTCCGTTTAAAAAGGTGGATGCATATTCAAATATTGGCCACTTCGGTGAAAGACTGCCCGTAATATGCGAAGCTACGCCTGCAACCTGCAGAGCCCTGATGGAATATGTTACTTCACGCGGCGGATTCAGGCTTCATAAACGCTGTAAATACGGCGAATGTGGAAGATTATGGCGTAATACATACAAAAAAGCACATCTTCAGGTTGAATACTATGTTTTTAAGAATGGAATCATTTATTTACAGGTAACAAATAAAAACGTTGGTTCTGTATTACAGTTCTTTCATATTCCAGTAATCTGAAAACCTGTTTATGGCACTTAACAGCTTTTTGGGAAAGATACGTAAGAAACGGTTTGTGATAAAAGGAGGTCAAAAGGAGCCTCCTTTTTTTATTGCCTTTCATAAAATAGTTACATCATTAACAACTGAAATTACAAGTGAAGCTAAATTACTGATTGTAAATAAAGCACTCCAAAATTTCCTTAACTTAGCACTATTCAAATAAAATACATTACTATGGAAACAGCAAAATTTGGAAATACTGATATGATGATTTCCCGGATCGGATTCGGAGCATGGGCAATAGGAGGAGGCAACTGGGCTTTTGGATGGGGGCCGCAGGACGATGGAGAAGCAATAGCAGCCATTCATCGCGCTATTGATAAAGGGATGAATTGGATTGATACTGCCGCGGTATATGGTCTTGGGCATTCCGAAGAACTAGTTGCAAGAGCACTCACAGGCATGAGCCCAAAGCCTTACATTTTTACGAAATGTGGATTGGTTTGGGACGATACCCGAAAGACGAGCCAGAATATAAAACCGGAATCGATACGGAAGGAATGTGAAGCAAGTCTGCGAAGGTTAAATATTGATGTGATAGACCTTTATCAGGTTCATTGGCCGGTTGATGGAGATCTGGAGGAAGCCTGGGAAATGATGGAAAAGCTGCGATCGGAAGGGAAAGTACGTTATATCGGTGTTTCGAATTACAATGTTGAACAGATAAAGCAATGCATGAAAATAGCACCCGTATCATCGTTACAACCGCCATATTCCCTTATTAACCGTGAATATGAAAGAGAGATACTGCCCTTTTGCATAGAAAACGGAATCGGTGTGATTGTATACTCCCCAATGGGATCAGGATTACTCGCCGGTACCATGACCCGTGAACGAATTACTGCAATGCCATCCGACGACTGGCGCAGAAACAGCAGCCACTTTCAGGAACCTGCACTTACTCAAAACCTGGTACTCGCCGAAAAACTTAACTCTATTGGTAAGAAATACGGACGTGTGGCCGGCGAAGTAGCTATTGCCTGGACTTTGCAAAATCCGGCAGTTACGGCTGCAATTGTAGGAGGCAGAAATGCTGGTCAGGTAGAAGGTATAAGCAAGGCTTGGGATTTTCGACTTACAGAGGACGATTTGGTAGCAATTTCGGGATATATTTAAGCCTGAGTTGTTTGTGCTCGTTTTCGGATAATTCCTGTACACTATACTATAAAAACAGCCGTCCTGATGAGGGACGGCTGCCAAATCGAATCTGTAATATTGCTACTTAGATGGAAGTAAAAGTAGTTTCAAAATATCTTTATATAAAACATTATATTCAATACTTAATCGGTTTATTGATTACATGAATATAATGAACACGGCAAATGTAAGCTCTAATGATAGAGCCACACTTTGTTTTTGAGTGAACGGTATTAAAAATTGAGTGAAATGGCCTTAACAAAAAGGAACGGCAAAATATGGAAGATTTTTAAAAGGCTACACCAGGGCACACAAGCATTACAAATCATCAACATGATAAATAAAAGGCAGTATAAGTTCAACAAGAGTTCCGGGGTTTTTCTGATCAGGAAAACTTTCCGAATAATTTATACCTGTTTCAGTTTTGTATTTTTTACTCAACAGATTTAAGCGTTTTTCAATTATTTTCATACCAAGATGCTGATGATGCGAACCTCTTCCGGAATATTCAGATGATTTCTTCATTCCGATACCATTATCTTCTATTATGATTTTCAATGATTTGGTTGTATAGGTGCGGAAACTGATTTTTATCCTTCCTTGCTTTTTAAGTGATGCTAATCCATGCCATATAGAATTTTCTGCAATAGGCTGAATTATCATACTTGGAATAAATATAGCGTCATCTTCAAATTGTGAATCAATTTCAATAGTGTAATCAAATTTATTTTCAAGTCGTCTTTTCTCCAGGTCGAGGTAATTTCTCATCCGCTCAACTTCTTCATCAAGATTAATCATAGGAGTATTAATGGCATTAAGGTTTTGCCTGATTAAGCTGGCAAATTGCGATAGGTATATTACAGCTTCATTTCCTTTATTTTTAAGTAAGTAATTTTGAATAGAACCTAGTGAATTAAATATAAAATGAGGATTCATCATCGACTGAAGAGCCTTTTGCTCCATAACGATAAGCTGATGGTCAACCTCCACTTTTTTCATTTTTTGAATTCGTAACAGCGAAATAATCAGAAATATTAATCCCGATGCAATCAACGCTACAAAAGCCCAGAAGCCAGGGTGCTCCATTATAGTTGGTTTAATGGTGATAGCTAATTCCAATGGGTTGCTCCAGCCTGAATTTGATTTACGTACACGCAACTTAAACGTGTACTTTCCTTTCGGCAGGTTTTGGTACACCAGATTAATTCCACTTCCTGTTCCTACTGTCCATCTATTTTCGGCTCCTTCGAGCATATACGAATAAATTACCGGGCTGGAAGAATAACTGATACAACCAAATGAAAGCTTAATATTGTTTTTACCGGTGAGTATAAGCTCCTGATTGGATATTGAATATGCATTGTCATTAATGGTGATTGATCGGAGGTAAGGAATAGGAGGAAGAGAAACACTTTTACCGATGGAGGCTTCGGCAATTATTGTTAATCCGTCATCACTGGCAATGTATAGTGTATCTCTGATGATCAGAATGTCAGTGATGTTATTAAAACTGATATTCAGCTGTTCCAGGTTAACTTTAGTTCCTAAGATCGCTTTTAGCGGATTGCTACAAACATATATATATCTGTTTGTAGCCAGGTACAAGGTGGTTTCCTCAAACAGCATTTTGTTAATTTGTTTATCAACAGGGGATTCGAAAGCATTGGACAGGTTATAAAAGGCATCATTTTTCAATATAAACAGGCTGTCTCCATCAATATTAAACAACTCCGCTGAGTCATTCATAAACAGGTGATCTAAAATCAGGGTTCCATCAAAGCGTGATAAGATGGGGTAAGGTTCAAGCTTGTCATTTTTATACAGATAGTTTTGTTTTGCATTAATAACAAAATCGTTGTTTGCATTAAAATAGGCATTATTTATACGTTCGTTGATTTGTTGATATACAGGCTTTAAAATAGGATTTTGTGTTTTGGCAAACAAAATTTTATTTTGATCGAACATCGCAATTGTATTTCCTGAACGGTCATTAATCACTTTCTTGGTAAAAAGCGGGTGAATCTCACTTTTGCTGTACCCAATTTCTTTAGTTACTTCATTGAGGGTGAGATTGCTGAAAGTACATAATTGACGACTTATTGATCCCAGCAATAAGGTATGATTCTTAAACATAGAGGCTATATTAACCGGCTGTATAGCTTTTGGAACCCGCAAAGCATAAAAAATATTATTTTTTAATAAGAAGGCAGATTTCGTGTTAACGCACAACACCCCTTTACCAGGAACATCACAAAGTTTATTTACGCCATATGTATCAAAATTATCGCGTTCAAAATGATTTTGCTGCAATAAATCATGACTAATCTTATACAGACCCTCAGACTGGGTACTTACCCAAATATTTTTTTCATGATCCTGAAACAGACCGAGTGAATTCTTAATATTAAAATGTCTGATAACCGAATTATTTTTAAGGCAATAAACCCCATCGTCGTATGCTGCTATCCATAGGTAACCATCAGAATCTTCAATTATGGTTTTGATTTTGGATACATCACCAGGGAATTGGACTTTCTCTTTGCAGTAACTACCTGAAATTTTTATAATTCCATGATTATTCGTTATCGTGTAATATGTGTTATTATTGGCAGGAAAAACTGCCATATAATACAAACTGGAGTCGATTATTTTTATATTTCCGATATTTTGTTGTGTTTGAAGGTATATCCCTCTGCCACACCAGATGATCCATTCGTCCGATTGACTTTTACTTAAATATGAAACTTTTCCTCTTTCAATTTTACGTCCTTTTAACGGGAGTAAAGATTCAAGATTTTTGAAGAGGAGCTGTTTTAACACATTGGTATTTGAGTCTAAAGAAAAAACGTCTCCCTGCCAGTTGTAGAAATGAATAGTTTTAGCTGAATCAGTAAAAAAATCCAAAATAAAACCACTCCCTTTTAATAAATTTAGGAAGGGTGAATTATTCTCATTGTAAATAGTATTGTTTTTTATGTAATTTACAGATGCATTGTAGTTAAAGAACCAGATCCTTCCAACGGAATCTTCCTTCATACGAACTACATCATTGCTGCTCAGGCCGTCTTTTTTTCTGTACGATGTAAAGTCGGAGCCGTCAAACTTAACCACCCCTGCATCCGAAGTAAACCATAAAAATTTTTGGCTATCCTGGTAAATCTGATATATCGTATTCGTTGGTAACCCATCCAATGTTGTATAATGCCGGATATAAGGATTTTGAGCAAATGCACAGGTGCCTGATGCCAGAATGAATGCAATGAATATAGAAGTTATTATTCTCAAATTAATCAATTGAAATTGAATAATGTTTTATCTTTTCACGAAACTCAGGTAGTTTTCGCCTCGAAATATCCAGTCGGGAACCATCTTTTAACTCAGCAAAGTTTCCTTGAAAACTGGAATATCCTATCAGGAAATTCAGGTTTATGATTGACGATTTATGAATGCGGAAAAACTCCGGACTTTCCAGAATTTTTTCGAACTCACCCAATGTGCGTGTTGCTATTATTTTCCGGCCTCCAGTAATATATATAACAGTATAGTTATCATCAGCCAGCAGATGAATTATTTCTGCAACATTAACCAACCGAAATCCTAATTTATCCGGTATAGTGAGTTTGGTTACCTGGTTGTTTTTCGATTGCAGATGCTCTTGCAGATTACTCATCGATTGATTATAAACTTCCTGGATTTCCGAATAACGCCTGCGTAGTTCATGATTGTATATGGCCTTGTTCACGGCTTCCTGCAACTCAAATGGATTAATGGGTTTCATGAGATAATCAACGGCATTAGCTTTCAATGCCCGCAAAGCATGTTCCTGAAAAGCTGTAGCAAAAATTACACCATAATTGTTACTCGGAATAGAGCGGAGAAAAGCAAATCCATCTTCTTTTGGCATTGATATGTCGAGGAAAATAAAATCTACCATATTGTTTTCAAGGAGTTTCCTCCCTTCGGCGGCAGATGCTGCGATACCGCTTACACGAATTTCTGGACAGTATTGGCTCAATAATATCGATAATGCTTCGCTTATATTCTTTTCATCATCAACAATTATGGCCGCATATGTTTTCATGCGATAAAGATATTATTTCTGACAATAGATATTGCAAAACTCTCATCTTTATTCATGGCAGTTCATACATTTATAAGGAAAGAAGTTATTGACACCTCTTCAGCCTGGCCTCTTCATGAACTTTGCGAATTTTGCCCCTTTTTTGCCCCTTTGCTGTAAAGAATAAAAAAGAAAAGTTTAACCGCAAAGACTCTAAGTTATTGATAAAGAACGCTAAATGTAAATGTTTATATTTTATAGGTTAGGAAATGGAATGATTTGATACAAGTCGCATCTGTCATTTATATTCCGCTTTTTAAGGAATACAAAGATTCAATAGTTGAAACATTTATTTTCAAGTTCTTACCTGGTAACTGCATTCACAAATTTCTCAGCTTCATCAAAAGCCTGAATGATAATTTTTGCAGCATCATTATCAATCAAACTTACAAATGCAGGAGCATTCATCCGAGATAAATACGTGTGCCCATCCGACTTTTCGTAAACCGATATGCGGCAAGGAAGCATTGGCGATGCATTACGGAGTTCATCCTTCGAAAGAATCTGAAATGCAAGGCCTGAATTACATATTTCTATTACTTTAACCGGAAGCACTTCTTTACCGTTCTTCTTCATGGTTTCCTGCAGGTCGTGGGTTATCGTTATCTTCCAGCCATTTTCAAGAATAGTTTTCGACAATATTTCATTGGTTTCGGTAAAGCTGAACCTGCTTTGGCTTTCGAGAACTACAGTAGGATTTTCCTTGCTAATGTTTTGGGCCATAGCCAAAAGTCCGGATACCAGTAAAAGTGCAAAAATGAGGAGCCTGATTTTCATTTAGAGTAAGTTTAAATACGATTATTTTAATATAGAATAAACACTCTCTCAGATAGAAAGTTTGCCGTAAGTTGAATGAAGGTTTACTAATATTACGGTTTAGCCCTCAGGTATTGTAGAGGCCATTCAATATCATCGCCTAAAATATGGGCAGCATGAAATGCAAACTGGGGATCCCGGAGCGAAGCCCTTGCAATAAATATTAAGTCTGCCTGTTCGTTTTCCAGAATAGTTTCTGCTTGTTTTGCTTCGGTAATCAGACCAACAGCTCCGGTCAATAGTTTTGTTTCTCTTTTTATTTGCTCCGCAAACTGAACCTGATACCCGGGGGCAAGCGGAATTTTTGCATAAGGTACCAATCCGCCCGACGAACAGTCGATCAGGTCAACTCCTTCCATTTTTAAAAGCTTTGAAAGCTGAACAGCTTCGTTAATGTTCCAACCTCCTTCAACCCAATCGGTAGCTGATATTCTAACAAATAAAGGTAAGTTTTTCGGCCACACGGTATAAATTGCTTTTACTATTTCCAACAGTAACCGTACCCTGTTTTCGAAACTTCCACCATAACTATCTGTCCGGTGATTGCTCAGTGGTGAGAGGAACTGATGAATAAGGTAACCATGTGCTGCATGAATTTCTATCAGTTTATAACCGGATAAAAGCGCCCTTTCAGCTGCTGTTTTAAAATCAGCAATAACTTTTTTAATCCCTTCCACATCAAGAGCTTGCGGCGCATTATCCTCCGGATTAAATGCAATGGCAGAGGGGGCAACGGTTGTCCAGCCACTTTCGAGCGGGTTAAGTTGTCTGCCTCCTTTCCATGCAACGGCACATCCAGCTTTTCGCCCGGCATGAGCCAATTGTATGCCAGCCACTGCGCCTTGCTGATGTATAAAATCAGTTATATTTCGCAATTTTTCGATATGCTTTTCCTTATATAAACCAAGGTCGCCTGCCGAAATTCGGCCTTCCGGCGAAACGGCAGTAGCTTCCTGTATAATCAGGGAAGCGCCGCCGGTAGCGCGGCTGCCGTAATGTACCAGGTGCCAGTCGTTCGCAAACCCATCAACTGCTGAGTACATACACATGGGTGAAATAGCGATTCGGTTTTTTAGGGTTATATTTTTTATTGTAAGTGGAGAAAAGAGTTTTGACATAGGAAATTGGCTTATTATCAGTTATTTAGTTCAAAAAAATCAGGCTAAGATAATCAAAGTAGATAATGGTTCAGAATGTAGCCTGCGTTAGTAGGTTCTACAGCCCACGAAACCGGAGCCGGAAGAGAAGAATTTGTATTTTTATTGATATGCAGAAAATAGAAACAAATCTTTTACCGTCCACAAAAAGCCGGGAGGCTGTATATTGATGATGTTATTATTTATGATTTTGGTTTCTTGTAAATAAATCATATAGTCCGGATTTTCAAATCAATTACTTGTTGATCCGGGATAAAAAACGACATAAATTGTTTATAAGTTCTATAAACTCCTGATCATAATAGGATTGAAGAACATAAATTGGTTACATCGAATCAGGGAAAAGCAAGCTTAATGATATAAAGCTCTGTTAAGTCTAACCGTTTTAAGGTTTCAGCAGTCCCGGTTTTAGCAAGCTCACAATTTTTGCATGTATATCTTCGGGAATAAATGGTTTCGAAACATAGCCGTTCATACCTGCTTCCATACATTTTTCGATAACACCTTTCACTACATTGGCGGTAAGGGCGAGTATGGGAGTTTCGATTTTAAGTTCCACCCTGATAAATTCTGCAGCTGTAATTCCGTCCATCACAGGCATTTGAAGGTCCATAAGTATGATATCGAATACTTCAGTCTGAAGAATATCGATAGCTTTCTGTCCATTAGCGGCAATCTGAACTTTGGATTGCCATTTTTCAAGTAACGATTGTGCAATAATTTGATTGAACTTATTGTCCTCGACCAATAATATTCTAACTCCTGTTAAATTCATAAAAGCAGGTTTTGGAGATTCAGTAGTTTGTTTAGATGTTTCCTTTACAATAGTCGGAAAATTTAAGGTAAAGAAAAATTTACTTCCCGAATTTTTCTGGCTTTCTACCTCGATGGTTCCACCCATAAGTTCGATAAGTTGTTTGCTGATGGCTAATCCAAGACCTGTTCCTCCATATGTACGTGTAATGCTTTCGTCCTCTTGCTGGAAACTCTGGAATATTATCGAAATACTGTCGTTGCTTATTCCGATGCCTGTATCTTCGATGCAAAATTTAATGCTGTTCGTAAATTTCGATTTCGATTGCAGTACGCAACTCAACGCAACTGTACCTTCGGGTGTAAATTTTATGGCATTGTTCACCAGGTTTACCAATACCTGCTGCAGGCGGACAGGATCTCCGCTCAAAATGGGTGAAATGGTGGGATCAATGGAGTATTTGAGTTCGATATTTTTTTCTTCAGCTTTATATTCCTGTGAGCCATATACCCGGCGGATAATCTCGTGAATACTGAAATTGGTTTTTTCGAGATTTAACTGACCCGATTCTATTTTTGAGAAATCAAGAATATCATTGATTATGGTAAACAAATTATCGGAGGAAATAAAAAGGTTATGCAGTAGTTTTTTTTGTGGAATATTAAGCTGTGTGTCATCAAGCATGTTAATCATTCCTATAATAGCATTGAGCGGGGTTCGTATTTCGTGGCTCATGTTTGCCAGAAACCTCGATTTTGCA
>JBBSDC010000090.1:0-16141 GCA_038249705.1 Bacteroidales bacterium
CCTTATTATTTACCCCAAAGGCAGTTTTAATGTACTTATTGTACACATCAATAACCTCTTTTTTGGGCACTACAAGTGAAGAAATATTCACTGATGAGAGAATATTCTGCATTTTTTCGATGCGGATGTTATCTTCCTGTGCGGGTTTCAGCTTTACGGCCACTATCGTAAGCGAAACCGCTATCACAACCACCATAATGATGGAATAGATAAAAATATATTTATTACTGTGTTGCATAACTGAGGTCAGAATTAAGATTTAACAGGTTTTGCCACTCTTTTTAGTCTTTTCTTAATATTGGCTTCAACCACATAATAATCGATAAGCGGAGCGAAAGCATTCATCAACAGGATGGCTAACATAATACCCTCCGGATATGCCGGATTAAATACCCGTATCATGATTGCAAGGATACCTGCTAAAAATCCAAAAATCCACTTGCCACGATTTGTTTGCGCTGCAGTAACCGGATCAGTTGCCATGAAAACCATACCAAACATGAAACTTCCCATCATCACTTGGGTAAGTGGGCTCAGTGTCATGTAAGCGTTAGCGGCAAATGCATTAAATATCAGTGTCATAGTTACACCACCCAGCAAACCTGCAAGCATAATCCGCCAGCTGCCAATTCCTGTAACAATGAGGATAACAGCACCAATCAGTATCGCCAACTTTGACGTTTCTCCAATTGATCCGGGAATAAAACCAAAGAAAAGATCGTGTAATGAAGGTATTTGATCGATTGCTCCGGAAGCAGCTTTTGATAATGGAGTTGCTCCTGAAAAACCGTCAATAACACCTTCGCCTTTGGTAAGGCCGCCGGTCCATATAGTATCGCCACTTATTTTGGACGGATAGGCAAAAAAGATAAAAGCTCTTGCCAGTAATGCAGGGTTAAACACGTTCATTCCAGTTCCGCCGAATGCTTCCTTTCCGATAATAACAGCGAAGATACTTGCAATAGCAACCATCCACAGGGGAACATCAACAGGCATTACAAGCGGAATAAGCATCCCTGAAACGAGATAACCTTCGTTTACTTCGTGGCCCCGGTATTGTGCAAAAATAAATTCAACTCCCAGTCCTGCGATATAGGATACTGCGACTATAGGTATTACTTTTATTAATCCATAGAGGACAATTTGCCCCAAATCAGCTTGCTGACCGAGTGAAAGAAAATGCTGGTAACCGGTGTTCCAGATTCCGAATAACAATGCCGGTAACATGGCGATAATAACAACCGACATGGTACGTTTCATATCAATGGAATCGCGGATATGACTTCCCCTGAAGGTAGTTTTGTCGGGCACAAAAAGGAAAGTCTCAATTGCATCGAAAGTTGAGTGAAGTTTCTCAAACTTCCCGCCTTCCTTAAATTGCGGCTTTATCTTGTCAAGATAATTGCGTAGTGCTTTCATTTATTCGTATTGTAGTTTCTAATTCTATAGGTTGTTTACTGGAGTTCGGATCTGAGGTTAAGGAATGAAAGTCAAAATTTAAAGTTCAAAAATCAAATTGTTTTACTTCTCTTCAATATCCTGTATTCCTAGTTTTCAAATTTTCAAATTTCTAACTCATTTCCTTCCGGATCAGATCCAGGCCTTTGCGGATGATATGCTGAATTTCGGATTTTGAAGTATCAATAAATTCAACTAAAGCAAAGTCTTCTTCATCCACTTCATATATACCAAGGTTTTCCATCATTTCGATGTTTTCGGCAAGGCAGGCTTTAATGAGTTGCATTGGGTAAATATCCATTGGCAGAACCTGTTCGTATTTGCCTGTAATAACAAAAGCACGTTCGCCACCGTGAAAATTTGTATCCATGCGGTACTCACGATTTGGCGTAAGCCAGCTGAAAAACGATTTCGAAAAACTGAACTTACCCAATCCCGGAAGTGCCCAGCCGAAGAATTCGTGATAATTTCCTTCGGGGATCACCGTGAACTGGTTTTGATAAAATCCCAGATATCCATCAGGTTTAATTCGGGTTCCGGTAAGTGCATTACCACTTATTATCCGCACATTACTTTCGGTGAGATTGTCCTTTATAAGTGAACGTACCGAAGCACCTTTGCGAATCCTGTAGTATTTGGGATTTTTAACTTCCGAACCTGTTAAAGATACCAGAATTGTTGTATCGTAAATTCCTTTGGAAAATAAGCGGCCAATAATAATAACGTCCTGTGCATTCACCACCCAAACGATATCGCCTTTGTTTACAGGATTGGTATTATGAATCTGAATTCCAACATTACCAGCAGGGTGCGGACCTTCGAAATAAGTGATGTCGGCATTACTAACTTTCGGAAATTCGCTTTTGCCACCCGGCAATCCAAGTTTAACCGGACTACCTGCAAGTTTTGATAAAACATCGATACCTACCTGGAAATCAGCAATGCTTTCGGTCACGATCATTGAATAATCGGGAGCCAAAGGTGCTGAGTCAAAACCTGAAACATAAATTCCTTTGGGTGCATCAGCCGGATTGGCGATGATATTGAACGGACGTTGCCTTATCACAGGCCAGGTACCGCTTTTCAATAATTTTTCGATAATGGCTTCGCGATCTGTTTTAAAAGGATCCGCTTTCCCGAAATCTTCATATTCTGGTTTCGTATCCGCTTTTATCCTGATTTCTTCAAGCACTCGCTTATCGCCACGGCTGATTTCTTCAACTATACCGCTCACAGGTGAAGTAAAGATGATGTTTTCGCGGTATTTATCGATAAAAAGCGGTGTGCCTGCTTTAACAGAATCTCCTTCTTTAACTGATAAACGAGGGAAAACGCCTAAAAAATCAGTTGGTTTTATCGCATAAAATCCGGCTTCATTAGCGGAGATTTCTTTCTTTGCCGCACCTATCAAATTGATATTGAGGCCTTTTTTAATTCTTATGGTGTTGGCCATAATATAAAGTATAAACTATTTTTAGGTGGAGTAACAAAACGGCAAATATAGATAAATTTAGATGTATTTTCTTCTCATATATCTTTTTTTTTTTACACTCTTGTTTCGAAACGTGGGAGGTGCAATTTCTTCCACATCAAGCAAATAATTTTCCGGCATAATTTCTGTTATATCATTTACATTTGCACAATACATTCCAAATTCCTGAATCTAAATGAAACCCGGAAACTTTATAAAAGTACTAATTGTAAGTGTCACTTTTTTGTTAATGCAGAAATCTTATTGTGCATCATTCATTTCAGTGCCCGATACTGCTGATTACTATTCGGACAACTATGTTCGAAATGATAATTATGTGTATCAGAAATACATTCAGGGTGTTGAGTTATTGCGCATCGGATTCGAACTTTCCGACCCTGTTATAACACTGAACACTGATGAAAAGTTTTACAGCGCTTTTGACGATCTTCAGGGCAGTTTCAGGCAATACTATTATCAGGTACAGCATTTTTCGGCCAATTGGGAGAAATCCGAAATATGGACTAACGAATACCTCGAAGGCCCGGAGGAAGGTCAGATTGAAGAATTTGAATCTTCTTTTAACACACGCACATTATATACACATTATAAATTTGTGTTTCCAAATGACAAGTTTACAATAACGAAATCAGGCAACTATATTTTACGGGTATTCTGGCGCGACAACAGCGGAAATGAAATAAATGCTTATACCCGTCGGTTTATGATTGTTGATCCAAAAGTAACCATATCAGCAAATATTGGCAGAGCCGGAACTTCCGAAGATTACGAAACAAAACAGGAAGTCGATTTTACAATCAGCACAACAGGTTTCAGGATTGATGCTCCGTATCAGGATATCAAAGTTGTAATATTACAAAACTGGCGATGGGACAATAGTATGGATAATTTAAAACCCTATATGGTTCGCAACGATATGCTCGATTATAATTTCGACAACGGTACCAACCTTTTTGATGGGTTGAATGAATTCAGACGGTTTGATATTACGAGTATGAAATTCCTTTCGGAGAAAGTGCGGGATATCACGTATAACGATACCTTATATTATGTAAAACTTTGGGAAAGCGAGAAAAGGACTTTTAAGGAATATGTTATTGACGATGACATTAACGGCAGATTCCTTTTGAAAACGAATGATGAACCTGCAGTTTCCAATTACGGGGAATATGCTTTTGTGAATTTCTTTCTTCCTTATGAAGCACCTATTGTTGAAGGAAATCTTTATGTGGCCGGAAGATTCAATTGTTGGCAATATACTCCTGAAAATAAAATGATGTACAATTATCGCCGCAAGGGTTATGAGGCAAGTATCCTTTTCAAGCAGGGTTATTATAATTATTTATATGTGATGCTACCCAACCAATCAAAAACAGGCGATGCCACATGGGTTGAAGGAAACCACTCGGTTACGCGAAATACATATACTATATTGGTGTACCACCGTTCGCGTGGCGAAATGTATGATGAACTGATTGCTACCGGTAGTTTCGACAGCAAACTCTAGAAATTGTGAATATTGTAGTATTCCGTTGAAAACTGTCCGTTAAAAAAAAATTAAAGAAATGGATTTCCTTTACTATAAAATATTGATATTCCTGTTTAAAGTTTTAAAAATTATCGGCTGAACCTCAGAAACGTTCCTAAGGGGAGTTTTTTACCAAAACGATCGGGCAGGTACAATTCGCCAGATTCGTTGTCATCGCCCCTGTTAAAATAGCTGTTAATCAAATTATTAGCAACAAGTGCCGAAAATCCGATAGAATACATATTTAAAATCAGGAAACTTTTTTCGGGGAGCAGCAATTTGCTGCACAGCTGTATCATCTCATTCAGATTATCGTCGAGAATCCACTTTTCGCCGTCGGCGCCTCTGCCGTAAGCCGGTGGATCGAGAATAATGCCCGAGTAGGTATTGCCCCGGCGGACTTCGCGTTGTACAAATTTAAGAGCATCTTCTACCACCCATCGTATATCAGTCAATCCGCTGTTTTCCATATTTTCGCGTGCCCAGGTAATAACTGGTTTTACTGAGTCAACATGCACTACCTCGGCTCCTGCAGCACGCGCAGCAAGGGATGCTGCTCCTGTGTATGCAAACAGGTTCAGCACTTTTGGATCCGGAATTTTCGATGCTATTACTTTATCATATATAAAATCCCAGTTTGGTGCCTGCTCAGGAAAAACGCCAATATGCCGGAATGATGTAAGTCCAAGCCTTACGCTGAAATTCATCTGCCTGTATGTGTAATTAATCCGCCATTGTTCGGGCATACCATTTTTCAATATCCAGCGTCCTTTTTCTGTATCATTTTTTTCAAGCTTAAATGCAGCCATCGACATTTTATCCCATTCTATTTCGGAAAGTGACCTGTTCCAGATAGCTTGCGGCTCAGGACGTATAATTACATACGAACCAAATCGTTCCAGCTTTTCGAAACCACCGGAATCAATGAGCTCATAATCAGTAAAATGCGTTGGAGTAAGAAGTTGCATCACAGTAATTGAAATTAATAAAAGGACTTATTCGTAAAAATTGGTATTCTCAATTTATGTCGTGTCAAAATATACAGCAGTAAAAAAGCACACATTTTAATTCAGGTTTTGAGGACTCAGGCTGAATTTTTCAGGAAACCGTGGATTTATATCTGTGTAAAAATCTTCTATTTGTTTCAGATCAGCTTCAAAGTCGCCACCTGGAATCAGGATACGGCCAATCCCACCTACTTTCGTTTTATAATCGAGAAAACCAAAAGCAATAGGGACACCTGCATTTTCGGCAATGTAATAAAATCCGCGTTTCCAATTCCGGCTCAAGCTGCGGGTACCTTCGGGTGTTATGGTTATATAAAGGCTATCCGCTTTTTTAAACATTTCACCAACCTGCATCACTATGTTAGTACTGGCTTTGCGGTCGACAGGTATGGCACCAAGTGCTTTAAGTATATTTCCCAAAGGAAAAACAAAGGCTTCCTTTTTAATCAGGTATTGCGAATTTATTCCGATTGACATATACCCCAGATATCCAATGAGAAAATCCCAGTTGCTGGTATGCGGAGCCATTATTACCACACACTTCTTAACATCAGGAGGTAGGTTGTTTACCACTTTCCAGCCAATAAGTTTCATTATGAGTTTAGCAATACTTTTTTTCATTTAGGTTTGGTTGTATGTAAATCAGGTGCAAAGTAACGTCAAATATATTTCTTCCAGAACTCAGGCCCGAAATTGCCGGTGATATAATTTTGTGATGACATGCATGTTTCAGTTGAAAAAGCAATTCCACAACCAACCATTCTGTCAATTTCTGATTCAGAAATATTTTCCATCTGCCTGGCGCTGAAACATGTTGTTGAAAGCCCATAAATGAAACCTGCATTAAAATTATCACCTGCCCCAATTGTTGAAACCGGAATGATGACAGGAATGTGGTACGTTTTATGAAACAAAGGTGTAAAAACATGCAATGGCCGATTACCATTAGTGATGATAAGAATTTTGCAATACCTGCTGATTTTCTCATAAACAGCCGCAGGATCATCAGCGCCGAATAAATTCCGGAAATCTTCGTCCGAGCCTTTCACAACAGTTGCAACAGAAATATTGTTTAAATACGAAGGCAATAATTCATCCATATTGGCTGCATGATTCTTCCTGATATTGAGGTCGTAATAAATGACCGACTTTTCCTCGACGGCATTTTTCAGTATACTGATAATAAAACTCCTGCGCTCAGGTTTTACCGAATAAAACGATCCGAAAAGCAAAATATCTTCACTTCTGAGAGTGGGAATATTCGCTTTCGGCAATACATCGGGTGTATCGTGATAAAAAGTGTATGATGCATTTTTTGTCTGGTCGAGGAAAGCAAGGGCTATCGAAGTTTTATGATGAGGATGCTTGATGCAATACGTTGTTTTAACCCTGTTTTTTAACAGGAAATCGTTAATCAGATTACCGGTATTATCTTCGCCAAATTCGCTTATCAACTGAATATCAGCACCAATCCGCCCAAGCGAAACCGCAGCATTTAGAACCGAACCACCAGGAACAGCCTGAAACATATACCCATTATCAACTGATTGGCCTGCCTTTGGTGTATGCGATACCATGTCGAGCACTGTTTCGCCCAAAGCATAAACTGAGCGGTTCCTGCTTATATCAGTCATTAAAGTTTTATTGAAGGTCAAGTTCCAGGTTAAGCTGATCCCGCAGTTTATTTACATTGGGGTTTTGGGCAGCCATGGCATCAAGTTTATCACGGTCGTTCATATATTTCTTAGTTTCCGATTGCTGCTCGGTAACTACAACCTGCATAATAATAAAGTCGTTTTTCATTTCATTGCGAAGGAATTCCAACAACATATTTCGTCGCTCATATAATTCCTTTTCCAGAACCGTATTACCAACAGTAAAAACAAGAATATTCTCAGGTTGCTTTAATTCGCGGGGGAAACTTGTTAACGCTGAATAAAACAGAGCCGAATCTTCTTTCTTCAATTCGGCAAAATGAAGTATTGATTCATCGAGCTGCTCAAAGGTAAAAGTTTCTTTGCGGTCGAATACCGGAGCCGAAGCAACTGATTTGGAAAGCTGATCAGCTTTCATCACCGATTTAATTGAGAAACTCGAAACATGGTGCGACTGAACGGGAGCATCATGTTGAGGAACCACAATCACATCCTGGGCAACAGAATTTGTAGCCTCGGAGTCAGGTTTTGGCGGTACAGGTGATTGAGCCTCTGATTGAGGTAAACTTTCATTTACCTCTGATACCTGCGGCTGTATATTAACTACAGGAATTGATTCAACTGCTGGAGATTGTGCAGCAGGAACAGGCATGGCTGCAGGAACGGTAACAGGAACAGCAATTGATTCAGCAACAACTTGTGGCTGAGATGGCTGAGCCTGAACCGTAGCGGAAACAGCGGCAGGTTGATTTGCTTGTGACTGAACAACTTCAGGCATCTGCATCTGACCACTAAGTCTGCAAATATGAATAAGAGGGATTTCGAGCGAAAGCCGCTTGTTATTCGAAGTGCGGTATGTTACATCACATTTATTTATAATATCGAGTGCATTGATTAAAAGTTGCAGTGATACTGAACGAGCCTGGGCAGCATATTTTGCTCTGATCACATCGCTGGTTTCGATTAATTTTACGGTGGCAATATCGGTGCTCATAAGCAAATTGCGAAAATGCTCACCTATACCGGTTATAAAGTGTTGCCCGTCGAATCCTTTTTCAATTACATCATTGATTATCAGCAATGTATCTTTATAATTTCCTGCATTCATGAAATCGACAATGCGGAAATAGTATTCGTAATCGAGAACATTCAGGTTTTCGAGCACCAGTTCGCGGCTTATTGACCGTCCACCAAGGTTCACCATCTGGTCGAAAACGGAAAGTGCATCGCGCAAAGCACCGTCAGCTTTATGGGCGATGATATGCAGTGCTTCGGGATCTGCTGTTACACCTTCGCTTCCGGCAACAAAGGCAAGGTGTTTGGCAATATCATCAACAGTAATCCGTTTAAAATCGAAAATCTGGCAACGCGAAAGAATGGTAGGTATGATTTTATGCTTTTCGGTGGTGGCCAAAATAAATTTTGCATATGCAGGTGGTTCTTCCAGCGTTTTCAGAAATGCATTGAAAGCCTGTGACGATAGCATGTGAACCTCATCGATAATATACACTTTATACTTTCCCATCTGCGGTGGAATACGCACCTGCTCGACCAGATTGCGGATATCATCGACACTGTTATTAGAAGCTGCATCAAGTTCATGAATATTGAAAGATGCTGAATCGTTAAACGCTTTGCACGATGTACATTCGTTACATGGTTCTGTTTCGGATGTTGGCTGCAGACAATTTATTGTTTTAGCAAGAATACGCGCACAAGTAGTTTTACCCACACCCCGCGGGCCGCAGAAAAGAAAAGCCTGCGCCAACTGATTGTTGCGTATTGCGTTTTTCAGGGTTCCGGTTATCGAAATCTGGCCTACAACTGTATTAAAAGTTATAGGGCGATATTTGCGGGCCGATACTATAAAATTATCCATATTAGTCAGTGAATTAGCTTGTTATCCCTGTCAATTTTTACTATGAACTGAGCCGGGGAATACAAAATATGCAATTTCAAAGGTAAAACAAATCATTTAAAGGAAATGGAGTTGTTAATAAAAAGCACAGAACTGTGTGGCCTAAGTATGAATGACACGATTTTTAGTTCGATTGTTATTTTCAATTATCGAATGAGTGACCTATTAACTATAAATATTCAAAAAAAACTGGCTGTAAATAAAAACTGTATTTTTGCTTCTAAACTACAAACTGATGCTTTTAATACTAGTTCCAAAAATTACAAACCGTTTGCGATACACCATGCAACTTTTGTTAAGCAGGTTGCTAGGATTGGAAATCAATTTCACAACCAGTATCACTGAGTTTGAAAATTATGTTGATCCGAAATTTTCCTATGGAGTTACTGTTAACGACAAGTATCTGTTTTTCGCTTCGAACGGATTACTTTTCGAAAGTGTAATCAAAGCACGGGAACTCAGGCATTTTAACTTCGAAGGAGGATTGGTTTTTTTCCCCACGCTGAATAAAGACTCGGCACTGCTTTTTGATCTTTTTGCGGCTGTGTTTTACATGGTGAGCCGTTTTGAAGAATATCTTCCTCATAAGCGCGACCACCATCAACGATTCCTGGCAGCAGGAAGCGATGCATATCAGCAGGATTATCTGCACAAGCCACTTGTTAACATATGGTCGTTTAAACTGAAGGATATTTTCTTAAAATGGTTTCCGGAATTAAAGGTGACAACTCCTAAATATAGTTTTATTCCAACCATTGATGTTGACGCTGCATATGCTTATAAAAACAAAGGTCTTACCAGGGCATTTGGCGGAATTTTTAAAGCTCTTCAGAATCGAAACTATGATGAAATCCGGCGACGACTCAGAGTTTTAGCCAGGATTGAGCATGATCCTTTCGATACATTTGAACTCCAGATGCAACTTCAGAAGAAATATAATTACCGGCCTATCTATTTTATGTTGCTGGCTGATTATGCTCCTAATGACAAAAATATTCCATACAACAACAGATACTTTCAAAACCTGATCCGCTTTCTGTCCGATTATGCCGATATCGGAATACATCCTTCCTATGCTTCGTCGACTCAGCCATCACTGATGGTTATGGAAACAGCTCGTTTGTCGAAAATCCTTAAATTTGAAATAGAACGCAGCAGGCAGCATTTTCTCAAACTTACCTTACCCGATACATACCGCAACCTGATTAACAACGACATAACACATGATTACACCATGGGCTACGCAGAAGTTGCCGGATTCAGGGCTTCCATTTGTACACCCTTTCCCTTCTTTGACCTTGATCAGGATCTGGCTACTAACCTGATTTTACATCCATTCGCATTGATGGATGGTACCCTTTGCGAATACATGAAACTCACGCCTGAACAGGCGATTAAAACAATTTTTGAACTTATTGCAGAAGTTAAAAAAGTTGGTGGAACATTTATACCTCTCTGGCACAATTCAACTCTCAATGATGAAGGCGAATATAAAGGATGGCTTGATGTGTATGTAAAAATGGTAGAAGAAGGTGTGAAGATGTGAGGATGTGGAAATTTGAAGATTTGGTTTTTGAACACTTGAATACAATGCAATTGAACCCTTGAACGCAAAGCAATTGAGCATTAAACGCGAAGCTATTGAACCCTTGAACGCAAAGCAATTGAACCCTTAAACACGAAGCAACTGAACCTTTAAATTAAAATTAACTTTCTACTCTATTTCCAACACATGATTAAATTCCTTCGGCATGATATGATTGACAAATCGCATTGGGACGATTGCATTGATAATGCGGTGAATGGAAATCTGAATGCCCGGTCGTGGTATCTTGATATTGTTTGTCCGGAATGGTGCGCTCTGGTTGAAGATGAGTACGAAAAGGTGTTCCCCTTACCGGTTTTCTCAAGAGCTGGCATTCAATATAGTATGCAACCCTATTTCACTCAGCAACTTGGTCTTTTTTACAGATATTCATCTGACGAAACCGCTCTGAATAAGTTTTTGGCTAATATCCCTTCCGAAATCAAATACGTAAAAATAAATCTGAATACCTCAAACAGCATAAAATATGGTAGCGCAGGCGCCGAAATGACCAATCTCGAACTGGATCTGATAAGCGACTACGGAAAAATTGCTTCCGAATATCAGAATAACTTGCAGCGTAACATTAAAAAAGCTAACAGCAACAAACTCACGATTGTGCAAAACATCAGGCCTGAAGAGGTAATTGAACTCTTCAGGTTAAATAAAGGCCTGGAATTAACCCATTTAAACAACGCACAATATGCTTTTATACAACGTATTGCATACGAAAGCATACATCGGGGAATAGGAGAAATTTGGGGTGCATACGATGAGTTTAACCAATTGGCCGCAGGTATATTGTGGGTGCGGAGTCATGGCAAAGCAATCTTTTTATTTTCGGCTGTTTCCGCCGAAGGGAAGAAACTTCATGCTATG
This sequence comes from Bacteroidales bacterium, assembly GCA_038249705.1. Lineage (GTDB taxonomy): Bacteria > Bacteroidota > Bacteroidia > Bacteroidales > UBA4417 > UBA4417. The sequence goes on from JBBSDC010000090.1 coordinate 11,523, forward strand.
CCATGGTTGATTGATGCATTTATAAAAGAGAATGCTGGCAAACCAATTACACTCGATTTCGAAGGTTCCAATGATCCGGGGCTGGCACGATTTTATAGCAGTTTTGGGGCTAAAAAAGTAATTTATCAACAATTTGTCCGCAATTCGTTACCGTCACTATTACGTATTGCACTTAAAATATGGCAAATTACCCGATCCGAAGTAAAAAAACATCTTCCAATGTAAACCAAAGTGACAAAGTACTTATTTTTGTGAAATCTGAAGATCAGAATAAATTAATTAAAGCCGCTAAAAATCAGGAGCATGGTAATCAACATTGGAAGTAAGAATTCTATCATAAACCATTTTATGCGCGAATTGCGCGATATTTCCATTCAGCAGGACCGGATGCGTTTCAGGCGTAATATGGAGCGGATTGGAGAAATATTTGCTTATGAGATCAGCAAAACAATGGAATATGAACCCAAAGAAGTGATTACATCGCTTGGAACTGCTGAAACTCAGCTAATAAAAAATACGCCTGTAATATCTACTATTTTAAGGGCCGGCTTACCACTTCACCAGGGACTGCTTAACTATTTCGACCAGGCAGATAATGCTTTTGTTTCAGCATACCGCGAGCACCGCAAGGATGATGAATTTTCCATACAGATAGAATATGTTTCCTGTCCTGATATCGAAAAAAGAATCCTTGTTGTTTCCGATCCAATGCTAGCAACCGGACACTCAATGGTTTCGTCATACAAAGCTTTGTTAAGCCATGGCAAACCGAGTCACACTCATTTTGTATCCGTTGTTGCCAGCGTGCAGGGAGTTGAATACCTGAAACGTATGCTTCCCAAAACAGGAACCACCATATGGATTGCTGCCATTGACGATGAGCTTACAGCTCAGGGTTATATTGTACCCGGTCTTGGCGATGCCGGCGATCTTGCTTTCGGACTAAAAATGTAGTAATAAATTTAAGATCAATCTATTTCGGACAGTTCGACAACAAACCTGAGTATTTGGCGTTAAAACTCTATAACTACATTTTATTGTGTCCGGATTCCTCAAAATACTAATTGTTTTTGCAGTTAGCAGTATAAAATTCCTTATTGCTCCTGCCCTCTCGTTCAGCTTGGGACTTAACTTTGTGCAAACTTTACTTTCGACTACTTCTGGTGGAATTACGGGCGTAATTTTCTTTTTTTTTCTAAGCCGTTGGTCGATACTTTTATATAAAAGATATTTTGTGCTTTATACATACAAAATTAAAAATGGTATTTATGATTTTTTAAATATGGGAATACCTGTTATTGTTCCGTCACGTAGATTTACACGGCGTAACAGATTTATAATTAAAGTGATACGAAAATACGGATTATCAGGTATTGTTATTTTAACGCCAATATTGCTCTCGATACCTCTGGGTACATTCCTTGCTACAAGGTATTATTCTTCAAACCGTTACCTGCTGGTTTACCTTATTGGATCTGTATTATTCTGGTCGTTATTGCTATCATCCGCAATTACGTTGTTTTAACATTTTTACACTTTCTATTTATATCGCAGGTGTATAATAATTCAGTAATTTTACACGATGCTGTTTGTAACATAATACCAGTTGGTGTATTACAAATACCCCAAAATCGCTTCCCCGAAATAATAATCATAATATACTGAACATGAAGTTTTTATCAGGCAGTCTTGTATTGGAAAACCTGCGTATTTCGATGCAATCGGTACGAAGTCATATGATGCGCACCACCCTTACCGTGTTGATAATTGCATTCGGAATTATGGCTCTGGTTGGAATACTAACTTCGATTGATGCTATCAAATATTATCTGAATGATAATTTTCAGATGATGGGAGCCAATACTTTTACTATCAGAAACCGCACAATGCAAGTAAATATGGGGAATAAGAGAAGTAAGCCCAAACATTTCCGCGAAATTACTTTTGAGGAAGCACTCCGTTTTAAGGAGTCGTTCACTTTCCCGGCAACACCATCGGTATTTATTTATGCAACCAACCAAGCTACAGTTAAATTTTTGAATAACAAAACCAATCCAAATGTGCCTATAGTCGGTTGCGATGAAAATTATATCATTACTTCAGGTAACGAAATAGCATCAGGTCGCAATATTTCGCCAACCGAAGTTTTTTATGGAACTTCAGTAGTTATACTCGGCAGCGATGTAATTAAGAAAGTTTTCAAGAACAAGGAAGACCCCATCGGGAAATTTGTTACTATTGGCCCCGGGCGTTATCTTGTGGTTGGCATCATGAAAGAAAAAGGATCGAGCATGGGTTTTAACCCCGACAATGTTTGTATTATTCCTATAAATAATGCACGTCAGCGATTTTCGCGTCCGAATGCATCGTATAGTATAAATGTGCATGTTGCTGATGGCGAAAAACTCGAAGCTGCAATTGGAGAAGCTACAGGAGTTTTCCGGATTGCGAGGGGAACAGAAATTGGCGACGAAGATAGTTTTGATATATCGAAAAGCGATAACCTGGCTAATATGCTGTTCGACAGTTTAAGCTACCTGCGTATGGCTGCAATTGTAATAGGCATTATTACTTTAATGGGAGCTGCAATAGGACTGATGAATATTATGTTGGTTTCCGTCACCGAACGAACCCGTGAAATCGGTATCCGGAAAGCCATTGGTGCAACCCGAAACACCATCAGGAATCAGTTTTTAGCTGAAGCAGTTGTTATTGCGCAAATTGGTGGATTATTAGGAATTATACTTGGTATTGGTATTGGCAATGCACTAGCCCTTTCAATCGGAACCAGTTTTATAATTCCATGGAACTGGATAATTTGGGGAGTTGGTTTGTGTTTGGGTGTAGCATTGCTCTCTGGGATTATTCCTGCAGTAAAAGCAGCTAAACTTGATCCGATTGATGCATTAAGATATGAATAATGGGGTTGGGGGTGAGTTTAGGGATTTGGGAAAGCCTGCTTGTTGGTTATAGAGGAATGACAATTGAAACATAATTTAAGGTTTTTCTTTTACGAAAATTCGCGATTTATAAAGCAGGGTTTAATCCGTATTCTTTTTATTTTTTTTTTTGCGTATTTTCTGTTGCTAACGTGGTAAAAACACAAATTACACTTTATAACACTTTCATTTCCAATCTCTATCTGATTGATTACTATATTCTTAAAAAATAAATTAAAAATAATAGGACAAATGTCGATAATTTAACGACAAAATACATATCTTTGTGGAAAGAATAATAGATATGGAAACAATGGAAATATTTGATCCTATGGTTGCCTATGGTTCTGTTGATGAAATAAATTCGTTATCATTAGTCAATATGGTGCGGCGAGGTATCGAATTTAAGGCATTTGATAAGTTCGCCAATAAAAGTCCCTTCAGCCTGAATGAATGGTCAACCTACCTTCACCTTTCGGAACGTACGATGCAAAGGTATCGTAACGAACAAAAGACATTTGATCCTTTACAATCAGAAAAAATCATCGAAATAGCCCTTTTTTATAATAAAGGAATTGAGGTTTTTGGCTCAGCCGAAAAATTTAATTCCTGGCTCGCTACGGATAACCTTGTTTTAGGAAAAATAAAACCTAAAATGCTATTGGATAATTCCTTTGGCATAAATATGCTTAGAGACGAACTTACTGCTATTGAATACGGTATTCTGGCATGATTGTTTTCCGTTTGAGCAAGTCGAAATTTGCGAATGACCTTTCGGGAAAAGGTGCCGAAAAAGGTGGTGGGCGCTGGAACAGTAAAGGCACAGCGTTAGTTTATACCGGCGAATCGAGGGCTTTGTGCACGACTGAAATTGCAGTACACACTCCATTGGGAAATCTTCCCCTTGATTACAAGTTGATATCAATCGAAATTCCGGATGATGTTCATATTCAGGAGCTAGCATCAGCTGAACTTCCTGCTGACTGGAAGTCTATTCCATATGTTTATTCAACCCAGTCAATTGGCGACAGATTTGTTGCTGATGGAATTTTTCCTGTCCTTAAAGTTCCATCGGCTGTTGTTCAGGATGAATATAATTACCTGATTAACCCGGCTCATATGAGCTCTGACATGATAAGTATAAAAACGATAGAACCGTTTAATTTTGATGAGAGGTTGTTTATCAAGTAGCGTAAAATAGAGTTTGATTTACATTAAAGCTTAGCCATTTTTAATTTTTCCACAATTTCGAAAACAGCCGGACAGGTTGAAGTATTTTTTAATGTAATATCCAGTATCTGTTGCATTCGTCGTCTGTAAGTATGCGGATAATCGCGGCATGCACGCGGACGGTTTTCATAAATTTTACAATAGTTATCTGTGTCCAGAAACGGGCATGGCATAGTGCGGAAAACATAGTCGTTATCTTCATCGAGGCGCAAATATGTCGTTGTAAGCTCCGATGCTTTTATCCGTAATGCTGTAGAAATCCGACGAACATCAGCATCTGTAATCCTTGGACCGAGTGATTTACAGCAATTTCCACAATCGAGACAGTTCACTTCATCGAATACTTCTACATGAAGATTTTGAAATGCTTCGTCCACTTTCCCCGGTGGTTTTGATGCAAGTTGCCGGAAGAATAAGACATTTTCTTTTTGCTTCTTTTTAGCCTGCAGA
>JBBSDC010000091.1:0-15797 GCA_038249705.1 Bacteroidales bacterium
ATAAAGCCTTGAATTTTTGTTACTTTTTGTTCAAGCAAAAAGTAAGAGAAAGAATATTTTCAATCCGATATTAACAAAAAGAATCACATTTCTTTAAAATCTTATACATCAAAATTTGTTTCTAGCACATCAAAATATTATATAGCCACAAAAAGATGCTAACAGGTATGTTTACAACTAACTAATCTATGCAAGATCATTCTCTGCAGGTGTTATAAAATGCTCAATACCAGGATAAAACAATTTTGAACTGGCAATATTCTGAGGATACGTAAAGTAATGCATAATCGCCTCAGCACCAAGGGTTCCATCACTCATAAAAAGTTGGACCTGTATCATGGCAATATTACGTTTCATTTCCTGCAACGTGGCACGCAACCTGAAAGGAGCCATATCCATTTTAACTGGTTTTAGCAACTTTACCTCCATTTTTGAGGTAACTCCGGCTGTCTGTAATTTCACAAACACAAACCAACTGGCAATTTCGTCCATCAGAGTGGCCTGTATGCCGCCATGAAGCACTCCAACCCATCCCTGCAGATGATCCTGTGGTTCCCAGTCGCAAACTACTGCCTCGCCTTCGACCCTGAAATTCATGCGAAGACCGAGTTTGTTATCGGGCGAACAACCGAAACAATTGTACCCTTCGAGTTGATAAAACGGATTTTTTATATGGATAGGTTCTGACATGATTATGACTTAATTTTAAATAAAATGAGGTTGAAACTACTATCAGACCAAGCTTATAAAAAGCAAAACCGGATATGCAACAACCTCATTTTCTATGCTATGTACCAATACTATTTTAATTGTCCTTTAATGTAAACTAATGTTTTCAAAACTTTACCATTTGCATCCAACTCCTGCCATTTCCCATCTTTTTCACCATTTACAAAGTTGCCCTGAAATTTCAAAACACCCTCTTCGGTATAGTCTTTCCACGCACCGCTTATAACACCGTTTACATAAACGCCTTCCGATTTCACTTTGCCATTTTCGTAATATTCCTTAGTAATACCGTTTTCAACATTATCCTTAAATTCCTGCTCACCCGAAAGCACATTACCTGCATAATATGATTTTTGCACACCCTGTAACAATCCATCCACATAATTGTACTCAGCAATAAGATCACCTTTTATGGTATAATATTTTGACGGGCCGTGTTTTACATCGTCTTTATAATCAGACTCTTCCTGAATTTTACCGGCTGAATTCTCGTAATAAACCTTTTTCTTGCCGTTAATTTTACCGTGAACATAGTCGATTAACGAGGCAGGATTGGTTCCATAATAAAACCGCTTTGCTGTACCTTCGAGCAGATTATTTACAAAATAGGATTCGCTCACCAGGTAACCACGCTGATCGATATCAACAGCAATTCCATCGCGCAGTCCTTTGCTGAAATGCTCAATTCTAATAAGTTTCCCATCACCGGCGTAACTTGTCCAGCAACCGTCCTTCTGATCATCAGTATAAGTGCCGCTTAATATACCGGCAGCAGTTTTCTCCTCCCATACGCCTTGCTTTTTTCCCTGGGAATCTGTTTGGTTAGCAGGTGTTTGCGCAAGCACCGAAGAAATAGAAAATACCATTAGCAAGCAAATAAAAAGAATCCTTCTCATGACATTAAGAGTTTTTTGATGAATTTATAATTTTTAGATTTCTGATTTTCTATACTGTTCTGGGAGAACTTTAAACATAAAACTATTGAAATTACTCTTAAATTCCATGTTTTTAGCTCATTTCAACTTCGGCATGTAAGTCGAAAGCATCGGCCCCGGTTATTTTTACGGTGTAAAATTCGCCAATTTTCAGTTTGCTTGTATCTTGAATTAAAACTTCATTATCAACTTCCGGTGAATCAAATTCAGTGCGAGCGACAAAATAGTCTCCTTCTGTTCGGTCAATTAAAACTTTGAATGACTTTCCAATTTTCAAATGGTTCAACTGCTGAGAAATAAGCTCTTGTATCTCCATAATTTCGGCAGCACGTTTTTGTTTAACATCAACAGGAACATCATCAACCAGGCCAAAAGCATTGGTATCCTCTTCGTGCGAATAGGTAAAAACGCCTACTCTGTCGAACTTTGTATCACGAACGAATGTTTTAAGTTCTTCAAATTCTTCTTCCGTTTCGCCCGGATAACCGACAATGAAAGCTGTACGAACGGCAGCTTCGGGCAATTGCTGGCGAAAATCAGCCATCAGTTTTGTTGTACCGTTTTTATCAACACCGCGCCGCATACTTTTCAGAATCCGGTCGCTGATATGCTGCAAAGGAATATCAATATAATTACAAACATCAGGACGCGAGGATATTACATCAAGCAGCGTATCAGGAAAGGTAGTCGGAAATAAATAATGAAGCCTGATCCAGGTAAAAAGTTTAAGATCGGAAAGTACAGTAACCAGTTCGGGTAACATCTGTTTTTTATACAGATCGATACCGTAATAAGTAAGATCCTGTGAGATAAGCAATAATTCTTTAACTCCCTGTGCTGCAAGCTTTTTTGCTTCATCAACAATATCCTCAACCGGTCGCGAAATATGTTTGCCACGAATGCCCGGGATAGCACAGAACGAACAGGTGCGGTCGCAGCCCTCAGCAATTTTGAGGTAAGCATAGTGATTAGGAGTAGTGAGGTAACGTTCGCCTAAAAGCTCCTTGCGGTAAGCGGCACCCATTCGGGTAACGATTTCGGCCATATCGCGGACACCAAAATACTCATCAACTTCAGGAATTTCTTTCTGTAAAGGTTCTTTAAAACGCTCTGACAAACAACCCATTACGTAAACCTGCTTGAGCTTGCCTTCCTTTTTGGCTTCAATAAATCCGAGTATAGTTTCTATTGATTCCTCTTTGGCATCGTTAATAAATCCACAGGTATTTATGATAACGGAATCCTCACGACCTTTTTCACCATCGCGCAAAACACGGATGTTATTCAGTTTCAACTGACCCATTAATACCTCGGAATCAACTGTATTTTTTGCACAGCCTAAAGTTACTACGCGGATGGTATGTCTTGGAAGAGTCATTTGGTGGTATTGGATTTGGGAGTTAGGGGGTTGGGAGTTGGCCAATGAAAATTTCGAATGTTGGAATTCGAATGTAGGATTGAGGGAAGAAAGGATTGAACAGATTGAGATCAGCGTTTAATTTTAGTGAATATCGCTCAAAACCCAGAAATTCTCTCGGCTAGGATCCCTAAACCCTAAACCCCAAACCCTAACCCCTTAAGAAAAGAGTGAATTTACAAATTCTGTCCTGTCAAAAACCTGCAGGTGTTCCATTTTTTCGCCCAGGCCAATAAAACGGACGGGTATTTTAAACTGATCGGAAATTCCGATTACTACCCCGCCTTTTGCTGTACCATCGAGTTTGGTAAGAGCCAGGCTGGTAACTTCAGTAACTGCGGTGAACTGTTTTGCCTGCTCAATAGCATTTTGTCCTGTTGAAGCATCGAGCACAAGTAAAACTTCCTGTGGGGCATCAGGCAGAACTTTTTGCATTACTTTTTTTATTTTGCCCAGTTCATTCATCAGGTTCACCTTATTGTGAAGGCGGCCAGCGGTATCTATTATAACTACATCAAAATTTCGGTTAACGGCAGATTTCAGCGTATCGAAAGCAACAGCAGCCGGGTCGGATCCCATATCCTGCCTTACTATCGAAACCCCTGCTCTGTCTGCCCAAATAGCAAGCTGATCAATAGCTGCAGCACGGAAAGTATCGGCAGCACCTAGTAAAACGGTTTTGCCTGCACTTTTAAAATGATAGGCAAGTTTTCCGATTGTGGTAGTTTTACCAACACCGTTAACGCCTACAACCATAATTACATAAGGAGTATCGCGCTTCGGGAAATCAAAACCTACGAATTCCTTGGTATCATTTTCAGTGAGCAAAGCCACTATTTCCTCTTTCAACAAACCGTTTAACTCGCTAGTTCCAAGGTATTTATCACGCGAAACCCGTTCCTGTATTCGGGAAATAATTTTAAGCGTAGTTTCGACACCCACATCCGAAGTTACCAGAATTTCTTCCAGGTCATCGAGCACTTCGTCGTCAACGCTGGATTTTCCTGCAATGGCTTTGGTAAGGCGCGAAAAGACACTGGTTCGTGTTTTCTCCAGGCCTTTATCGAGTACTTCTTTTTTCTCTTTTGTGAAAAACGAAAATAATCCCATATGCTTAGTATTAGTTTAAAGGGTTCAATTACCTGTGGCGATCAAGGGCTCAATGTTCTTAGTACACAAGGGTTCAATGCCTGCGGCGTTCAAAGGTTTAATGTTTGAGGTGTTCGAGCGGCATTTTCAAATTTTCAAATTCCCAAATTTTCAAATCACAAACTCAATCCGATTTCCCGAAAACTGAAAAAGCTTTTCCCCGAAAGAAAAAGCTTTCCGTATGAAACAGAAATTCGTATTATTTTTTAGCCAGAAAATCTTTAATAAGATCGTTAGCTACGATTGTTTCTTTAAACTGGTATGCACCTGTTTTAGGTGAACGGGCCATACGGATAACTTTTGCATAATCCTTACCTGAAGAGGTACGCAGGGTTGCAACAACTTTCTTTGCCATGGTATATTGTTATTTAATTTCGCGGTGAACAGTCACTTTCTTTAAAATCTTATTGTATTTCTTAAGCTCAAGACGCTCAGGTGTATTTTTCTTGTTCTTAACGCTTACGTAGCGAGATGTACCAGGCATTCCGCTGGTTTTATGCTCTGTGCACTCCAGAATTATCTGTACACGTGCTTCTTTACTCTTCTTAGCCATTGGATTAAATCAATTTTATTACAGGGGTGCAAAAGTATAGATATTATCTGAAATATCCAACACGCCTGCTAAATATATTTTTACAAATTTCGAATTAAAGATGTTTATGCTGTTATGAAATATGAAAATTGTTTAAATTTGTATGAAAATTAAACTATTATGAAAAATACTATTTTATCAAGTGTTGTGTTCCTCGCAATCATCACATCTTCAACTTTAGGCGTTTTAGCCCAGGATTACAAGGCGTTGAAAACAGATGCAAGTTATTATTTTTATGATTCAGTTGTAAATGACCTCATTGCAATAAAAATTGATTCAGTTGTAATGAGCGGTAATGATATTTTGTATTTCAATTTCCCGCAAATAAGGCCAACTGATAATTCGTTTTGCCACATTTCGGATGGTGCTTCCTGGTTGGGTGATCCTGTAATAGAAAAACCAGGAGGGATTTTTCTTTTTAAAACAATTAACGCTCAGGATGGAATCCAAACCGATACTTTGGTAATAAAAACGCAATCTATACTAAATGAGGAATGGAAATTTGCTAACTTCCCTTTCAGCGACGATCACATTGATGCCCAGCTTACTGCAATTGGTAATATGACTTTTTTAGGACTCGTAGATTCTGTTAAGATAATTACGCTCACCCGAAAAAATGCAGCGGGAATGGTTGTACCCAACGACATAAATGGGGAAGAAATCCGTCTAAGCAAGAATCATGGCCTTATCAGGCTTCCCAAATTTGACGCATTCAATGATTATATCCGATTTTATGATATTACAGGAAAAACCAATCCTGAAACCGGAAATATAAATCCTGATTTAGGTACCATATTCGATTTTGAGGTTGGCGACGAAATTCATACCCGTTTCTACTCCGATGCTTTTAGTTTCTCGTCATCCACCCAAATATGGAAAATAAAAAGAATAACAGGCAAAATCACTTCGCCTTCAAATGATTGGAAAGTCTATCACTATGATATTTGTTTTCTGAAAACTATTAAAACAGCGCCTGAGTGGCTCCCTCTGAATGAAACAGGCCATCTGTCAGTAAGTGATACTATCTTTCTGAATTCCGATTTTGCAGTTGAATTAGCCAAACAACCTAATCAAACTTTTATGGATCCTTTGTCCAGCTTCATGATAAGTACATCAGCATTCTTAAAATTTCAGCGACCAGCCAAATACCTGAATTACAACTACCCGTTTTCGGCATCCTATCCCGAAGACAGTTGCTGGAGCATGGTTATGGTTGATGGAGGCTGCGATCCATACTACATTAAAGGTTTAGGAGGTTCTTATTATGATTGTCCTGGAAATATTTTCTGGTACACCTATATCGACGAAATTGTTTATTACAAAAAAGGTTCCGAAACCTGGGGCACTCCGCTCGATTGCGATTCGCTGCAACATGTTGATACCAAAGAGTATAATAGTAAAGAGGCTATAAATTTCTATCCGAATCCAACAACAGGAACAATTACTGTTGTAATTCCTTACGGGATAGAATTGCCATGCAACATCGAAATAACAGATATCGCAGGCCTAAAATCTGTTTCGTTTCATATAAATCAACCCAAACAGTCATTCGACCTGGGCAATCTTCCTGCCGGACTATATACGTATAAACTCACATCCGCAAAAGGAGATACTTTCAGAGGCAAAATCATCCGGCAATAATGTATCTTTGCCTGTATGATATGGGAATCGTACCGTCGTGGTTTTGATGCTTTTCTGAGGCTCGAAAAGTCACTTTCGAAGCATTCGGTCAGCGCGTATCTGCATGATATAGATAAACTTACTTCGTTTCTTGAAGAAAATAATATCGCCGTTCAACCTGCGGAAATCACGCTTACACACCTGCAGGATTTTTTAAAATGGCTCAATCAAACATCGCTCAATGCACGCTCGCAAATGCGTATCATATCGGGAATCAGAGCTTTTTATAAATATCTGCTCCTCGAAAACCTGATCACCGACGACCCAACCCAGTTGATTGATATGCCACAATCGGGCCGAAAACTCCCCATATTTCTTACAATTGCAGAAGTCGAAAACCTTATTGCTGCTATCGACCTTTCGAAACCTGAAGGCGAAAGAAATAAAGCTATTATCGAAACACTATATGGCTGTGGCCTGCGTGTATCGGAACTTGTAAACCTTAAAATCAGTTGTATATATTTTAAAGAAGGCTTTATGCGCATCACCGGGAAAGGTGATAAGGAGCGATTGGTCCCTTTTAGCGGTAAAGCAGAGCAGCAAATAAAACTCTACATGCACGAAATCCGCAGCCATGTAAAGATTAAGAAAGGGAATGAAGATATTCTGTTTTTAAACCGGCGTGGTTCAAAACTCTCGCGTGAAATGATTTTTATGATTATAAAAGAACTGGCACTTATAGCTGGAATAAGGAAAACTATTGGTCCACACACTATGCGACATTCATTTGCCACACACCTGGTTGAGGGTGGAGCGGATTTAAGGGCTGTACAGGAAATGCTTGGACACGCAAGCATTACTACAACTGAAATATATACGCATCTCGACAGGGCTTATTTGAGGCAGAATATTATGGATCATCATCCGCTGTATAAAAAATAAATATACTTTCATTTTAAGTTTGACGATTTTTGACAACCTCAAAAAATCTGAATATTAAGCTCTAAACGTCAATTCTCAGCAGGAATAGAAGCAATAGAATGATACTTGTTATTGACTTGGTTTGTTTCAAAGATAATTTATTGGATAAATGGTTTTCCGTTACTTTACACAGATGGATTTAGGGTCTGCCGAAAAAATATCAAGTCATAGTATATCAACTTATTAGGCTATGAATTTTTGTATTGGATAAACGGTTTTTAGCGATATACGTCCAATTTTAGTGCCTTTATATTCCGGTGCTCTGCACCTTTAAATCAATCGAACTTATTCTTTCTACAAATATTTCGGTGCTCTGCACCTAAGAAAAAAAAGGCTTATTCAACCTGATCGAGTATTTCTGATATTAATCTTCCTAAACTACTGTCAATTGGATAAAATGATCCAGTAATAATAGTAACTCCCCGAGTTGAATTACCCAAAGGAGTTAAACTTCCTATTCCAAAACTTGATAAAGTAAAATATAATGCTTCCTTTTCCGGCATCCAATTTTGCCACATTGTAGTTCCGAGAAAACCTCCAATATTGATTTTGATTTCCTCTCCCTTTTTCAATTGATGTTTATAAAATGTTCCGGAATTGATAGTTTTCATCTCTTCATTTACTTCAAAAGTGTATGTAGCTTTTCCATTTGGATTATAGTCTCCAACAATGTAGATCACATTTCCAGGATGGTTAGCAAAATTAACTTTTAAAACAGAATCAGTTCCGAAGTATATTTCGATAACAATAGTTATCTCCTTTTTCGATTCATTCCTCTCATATGAAATTAATCTAAACGAGTTGGCACCATAAATTTTTGCTTTATCCTCCAAATTTATGTGTAGTCTTTGAATATTCGCGGTACTTTTTCTGCCAGTGGTTTTAAGAGTAGCAACATACTCAAATGAGTTTATATCTGTAGTAGATTCAATGTATGCAAAGTCTTTTCCTCGCTTTTAAAAATGTTTATCGGATCGGCTAACAAGTTCAACTGGTTGAGAAAAGCATAGTTGGTATGCAAACATTAAAATAAATGAAATAAATGAAAATTTCATGTTTTTTTTGAAATTTACAAGTCAATTAAAACCCTCACAATTATTCTTTTTGTCATTCCTATATCTTACCTTTTTTAAAGGGCTTGATAAAGACAGCTAATCAGTAGCAACTCCAGCTTACCAACGTCAACTCCTGATCATCGAAATAGAAATCAATCTGAGCATCATCGAAAGTAACGCGATGTTCGCCCCATGTTTCGTCGTCTTCATCTATATCAGAATAGCCGTTTTCTTTCATGAGGTCGATAATACTATCCTTGGTTAGGTTAAAAATCTTCGCATTAAATACAACAGTTTCAAGGTTATCTGATTCGATAGTGCTGAGTGTAGGCTCGCCGTTGGAAGCTTCGAAAAAGAAATTCAATCCTTTATCAGGATAATTCCACACTATGCTTTCGACAACGCCATCAACAGCACTTTCAAGTTCTTCTACTTCATCAGGGTCACCCAATAAAACTCTGACTACCTCGGGTGTGCTTCCAAAAAGAGTTTCACCCATTCCTTTTTTAAGTATGATCTGTATGCTCATCATTATACATTTTTATATTTGTACTAATTACATCTTGAATACGGAACTCAGTAATACAAGAACTTGAATTAGGTGGTTAATACTATTTATACGTTGTTTTATTTTAATGGCGAATCCGGTTCTTTTGCAAAAGTGCTATAAATTAATTTATCCAGAAACTTTGGAACAAATTTGCCAAGGAAAACTGTAAGTTTACCCTGTAAAAATGTTAATATAAGTTGTCTATCCCTTTTAATCACAGCCTTATAAATATACTTAGCTACTTTTTGTGCCGACATCATATGGTCTTCATCGCGGGGTGTTCCACCTTGTACGGAACCATCAGCCAATAATGCGGCGCGTCTGATATTAGATGTTGTAAATCCAGGAGCAGCAACCAACACATGTAGTCCGGTTTTGCGGTTTTCGACTCTCACCGTATCCAAAAATCCTCGTACTGCAAATTTTGATGCCGCGTAAGCACTTCTACCGGGCATTCCAATGTATCCTCCTATCGAAATCACACCCACCAGCGATCCCTTTGATTGTAAAAGATGTGGCATCGCAAATTTTGTGCAATAAACGGTACCCCAGTAGTTTGTATCCATTAACCTACGCATTACATCAAGTTGAATATCTGCAAAGAGTGCCCGCATACTTATTCCTGCATTATTGATCAGAATATCGATCTTTCCAAATTTTTCTATGGTTGTTTCGATCAGATTTCTGCAATCATTTTCGAGAGTTACGTCGGTTTTTACTGCCAAAGCATGAAATCCAAGGCTATATAAATCATCGGCAACATGCTGTAATTCATATATATTACGGGCTGCAAGAACCACATGTGACCCTTTGCGACCAAACTCATAGGCAAGTGCCTTTCCGATACCCGATGATGCGCCTGTGATTATTACAATCTTGTCTTTCATTCGATAAAAATCATTCAATATTACAGTAATTTTGTTTTAAAAGCAAACTAAAAACTTATTTGCCTTTTTAAATAGTAATTTTGAGGGGCTAAATTCGTACATAAATGTTAACTGACCGACAACTTTTTTTAAATAATCTGGCACAAACAAGTGATTCGCCTTTGGCACTTGAAATTACACATGCCGAAGGGGTATTTATTTATGATTCGTCTGGTAAAAAATACATTGATCTTATTTCAGGGATTTCGGTGAGCAATACCGGACACAGGCATCCGGCAGTTGTTAAAGCTATTAAAGATCAGGCAGATAAATATTTGCATCTGATGGTTTACGGCGAATATATTCAGTCGCCACAAGTAAAACTGGCAGCCAGCTTAGCAGGATTGTTACCGGAGAAGCTTAACAACTGCTATTTTGTTAATTCGGGAAGTGAAGCCGTTGAAGGAGCCCTAAAACTGGCGAAAAGATATACAGGAAGACGAAAAATTGTAGCTTTCGAAAACGCCTATCACGGCAGTACACATGGAAGTTTAAGTGTGATTGGTGATGTTAGATATCAAATACCTTTCGAACCGCTTTTACCTGAAATCAGTCATTTGAAATTTAATTCAATCGAAGGATTGGCATCCATCACAAACGAAACTGCCTGCGTAATTATCGAACCGGTACAAGGTGAAGCAGGAATAATCGAAGGCGGCACTGAATTTATTACCGCACTTAGTAAATGCTGTACCGAAACCGGAGCCATGCTTATTTTTGACGAAATTCAAACAGGCATGGGAAGAACCGGAACTATGTTTGCTTTTGAAAGATACGGAATTATCCCCGACATTCTACTGTTAGCCAAAGGCTTAGGTGGAGGAATGCCGGTTGGCGCATTTATTTCGTCGCGCGAAATCATGCAATCACTCACATTTAACCCTGTTTTAGGGCATAT
This sequence comes from Bacteroidales bacterium, assembly GCA_038249705.1. Classification (GTDB taxonomy): domain Bacteria; phylum Bacteroidota; class Bacteroidia; order Bacteroidales; family UBA4417; genus UBA4417. Next base: position 10,853 of record JBBSDC010000091.1, read on the forward strand.
CACCACATTTGGCGGACATCCGGTGAGCTGCGCAGCTGCACTTGCCAATATTGAAGTAATCATCAACGAACAACTGATACAAGGAGTAAAAAGTAAAAGTGATCTATTTATTGAGCTGTTAAGTAAAAATTTGTCTATCAAACAAATACGATCGGTTGGCTTACTGATTGCTTTACAGCTCGATAATTTTACACATGTAAAAAGAGTGATTGATCACTGCATCGTAAATGGTGTGATAATCGACTGGTTTCTGTTCAATGATTCAAGCATACGCATTGCACCTCCACTTAACATTAGTGAACAGGAAATCAGGGAAGCTTGTGATGTGATACTTGAGGCTCTGGAAGCACATTCAGGAAATGATACTATTGAATAACTAAATTTGATCATTTTTATGAAAAATGCAATTTCGGCTTTCCGTTTATCCTTGTTTTTTTTCATTTCTATCAGAAAGCAACATATGGAATTATCCTTGTTAATGCCCCCGATGCAAAATACAACGGAGGTGGTCCGCTCGGGTTGGTCCCCGATTGACATCCAGGCAGATGCGAGCAAGCATGGCTTTTTGTTGATGAAATATTTGCACGGTAAAAACAACTTTAAAACATTCTAGCAGTCAGAATATGAACTATTATAAAACAAAACTGTTTTATCCCGGACAAACTGTAATACTATGATGCGTACTTTTTTACTCTCTATTATATTTGCCGTTTTCTGTTATCCGATTCAGGCGCAGAATGTTGCTATACAGTCGGAATTTGAAAAGCAGGAAGGATTAATGCTTAAATGGAATTACAATGAGGCGCTTGACTCAGTAGTTACCAGGGTTGCTTCCTTAATTTCTGAAGACGATAAAGTATGGATTATTTACAATCCTGACCATGCATTTACCAGTGCTCATATTCTGGCTCAGCTCATAGTACAAGGAGCTAATCCTGATAACATAACTTTTATTGAAGGAGTGGCTGAAAATCCCTGGTTACGCGACTACGGCCCCATAGCAGGCTACTCAGCCGATAATACCGGGAATAACAGGCACTTTGTTGATTCTCAATACGATGCAACTCAATTTCCATTTGCTGATTTTCTGCCTTTGCAATTAGCTTCTGAATTCAACTTCAGCTATGATGCCATGCCCTTATATTTTGAAGGCGGAAATATCCTTCTCGATGGCATTGGCAGAGGATTTACAGGCGATATTGTATTATCAAAAAATCCCGGACTTACTACCAATCAAATTATCCAAACCTTATATTCCAAGCTTAGCCTGAACGAAATTATAATACTTCCTTCGGTGCCTGAATGCGGCGGGGGCGAATGGAGCGAATTAAGCCGCCTGGTTAAATTTATTGATTCCGAAACAGTAATGGTTTCTCAGTTTCCTGAAAGTGTTCCTTATTATCAGCAGGTTGAATCAATTAAAGATACACTGCAAAAAATGTATAATGATGTAGGAAAACAGTTCGATGTAATTCGGCTACCGGTTGCACCGGATGAAAACGGTACATATGCCACTACAAATTCAGGCATTATACGATCGTACGCATCAGCTATATTTTTTAATAACAAAATACTAATCCCTTCATACAATCATGCTTTCGACGCAGAAGCATTTGATATTTACAAGCAAGTGTTTCCTGGTTACGAAATTTATCAGATACCCGCTCAGGTGCTGGCAGAAGAACATGGATCACTTTTCAGATTAGCAGTTAATATTCCTCAACCCGAACTTTTCCGCATAAGGCATTCCAAACGCACCGGAATACAGCCTTTCGAAAACGAAATATGGATCAATTCCTTTGTCGAAAGCTGGGCTGCCGTTGACAGCATCCAACTTTTTTACCGTGTACATCCATCTGCAACTTACCAGGTTGAAAATACTTATGGATGCTGTGGTGGCAACAGTGGTTTCATGAGCGGATACAGTATAAACGACACCATTTCATATTATGTGCAGGCATATAGCGGCAGCCATACTCAAACACTTCCGATTGCAGCGCCACAAGGAGTGTTCACTTTTTGGTTCGATTTATATACCGGCACTAAGCAAGATACTGAAGATCAGGCATTTTCAGTTTACCCAAATCCAGCCCGCGATTACATCTATTTTAGGGGCATAGAAAGGATAGTTTCCGGCGATACATATCAGATTTATAACTTTAGCGGTTCAAAGGTGGCTGTAGGAAACATAGCGATAACAGGCGGAATAAGACTGCCCGAAAATCTGGTTAATGGTTATTATATAATTAAAATTGTTACTTTTGGTAAAACACATATAAGTAAATTATATTTGCAACGTTAAATGTAGCAAATGCCTGTTGAATTATCCCGACGCAGCAATGATTTCCCTGACCCAGATGAGGCCGATGAATCCGGATTGCTTGCTGTTGGCGGCGATCTGAATATTGAGCGTTTAAAATCAGCTTACTCAAAAGGTATTTTCCCGTGGTACGAGGACGGTATGCCGATACTTTGGTGGTCGCCCGATCCGAGGATGGTACTATTTCCTGAAAAGATAATTGTATCACACAGTCTCAGACAGAGCATCAAAAAAGATCAGTTTATTTTTTCAATTGATAAAGCTTTCGGGAAGGTGATAGCCAATTGTTCGCAAACGCCCCGCAGAGGAGAAGAAGGAACATGGATAACCCGCGAAATGCGAAATGCCTACATTCGTTTACACGAAGCAGGATATGCACATTCAGCTGAAACATGGCTGGATGGAAAACTCGTTGGTGGATTATATGGTGTAGCCTTAGGGAAAGTATTTTTTGGCGAATCCATGTTTCATCACCAAACAAATGCATCCAAAGTAGCATTGTTTTACCTGGTAGAAAATCTATACAAGTGGGGATTTGAAATTATTGATGCCCAGGTTTACACCAATCATCTGGAAAGCCTTGGTGGTGAACTTATTCCAAGAAGGCAATATATGCAGGTGCTTGAAGAAGCACTTGCTATCGAAGATGTAACTGGCTCTTGGGAGGACAGGGTATGATAAACATAAATTGTAATTTATCTTTTAGTTTAAAAAATATATGCCAGGCATCGAGAGCAATAAATTTATGATGGAAGCCATTAAAAAGGCTGAAGAAAATATTGCATCAGGCAAAGGCGGACCTTTTGGGGCTGTGGTTGTGCGCGATGGCAAAATCATTGCTGCTGTTGGTAACCGGGTAACATCAACTAACGATCCTACTGCACACGCCGAAGTTGTTGCCATACGCGAAGCATGCAAAACGCTGGATACTTTCGATTTAAGTGGTTGCGAAATATACGCCAGCTGCGAGCCTTGCCCCATGTGCCTCGGCGCTATAATGTGGGCACGAATTGACAAACTTTATTATGCCGCCGACAGAATAGATGCTTCGAGGGCGGGATTTGATGATGAATTATTTTACTCGGAACTTGCATTACCTATAGAAAAACGAATGCTGAAACCTATGCAATTACTTCAGGAAGAGGCAAATAGTGTATTTGATAAATGGAATGACACAGGCGATAAAACTCTCTACTAAGCAGGGGAACAATCACTCAATACAAATGTGATATTGAGCATTTTTATTAGTTTAATCAATAACATCCAGTTGGCTTGCTTCTTTATTTCATACTCCTGTTCCTATAGTTATAAATGGCGTTGAAAACCATGTACATATCCTTTGCATTATGTCCAAAAACATAGCATTGGCTGACCTTTTGGAAGAATTGAAACGAAACAGCAGCCGTTGGATTAAGACCAAAGGGGTTGATTATAAATATTTTGCCTGGCAGGGTGGATATGGGGAGCTCAGTAAGCCAGAGTAAGGTTGAAGTTGTGAAACGATATATTGAAAACCAAAAAACACATCACAAAACCGAAACATTCAAAGAAGAGTATTTGCGGTTTTTGAAAGAATATGATATCGAGTATAACGATGATTATCTTTGGAACCTAAATTATGTATTGCTAACTAAAATGAATAAAAAAGAACCCAGCTACCGCACGAACTATTCTCACAGAAGGTAATTCATTCGTGTGGGACACTGATAGGATTGAATTCATCGTCTGAACCGAAATTATAAATTCCATAATGCTGAAAGAGGCTTCCCGGTTTGGGCGCGTCTATATTTCAGAATAGTGAGCTATAAGCAAATTATCAGATTTTAATTGAAGGTATTTTAGAAATTTCGCTCCTCGTATAAACAGAAATTATTGAATAATTTCTTACTCATAAATACTCTTAAACCTTGTTAAAAAATAGTTAACAATGTAAACTATTTTAAGAAATTAATTTAGTTTTGCAAAAAAATAATAGCATGTCACCTGATATACATCTGAACGAACAGCCATTAGGCAGGATGCTCTCGTTGCTCGGTAAAAGTTATTTAAGTCTATTGAGGATCAGACTTCAACATCTTGATATTGATCGCTATTATTATGCATTAGTGCTGATTGGCAGACAGGATGGAATCATTACCCAGCAGGAACTTGCCTTGTTGCTTGATTCTGACAAGGTTAGCATTGTACGAATTGTCGATTACCTTTCGGGAAAAGGCTATGTAAAACGTATGCCTAAACCCGATGACCGACGCAAACACAGCCTGCTTTTAACTGAAAAAGGTAAGCGTGCCATACCCGAAATTGAAAAATCTTTTTCTGATTTAAATGAATTTGTACTGAATGGGCTGGAGAAAAAGCAGATCACGGAATTAAACCTAACCATCAGCAAAATAAAACAAAATTTAATCCATAACACTGAGCCAAAATGAGGTTTATCCAACTTTTAACCTTGCCACTTTTACTGGCTGCTGTGCTTTCCTGCAAGAGCAAAGCAAATGACAAAGCCGTTACAAAAGATAAACCACCTGTTATGGTGGACGTTATAATTGCAGAAAATACATCTTTTACATCCGACATTGAGGTTAACGGAGCTGTTCTGTCCGACGAAATGGTTGAGCTTCATCC
>JBBSDC010000092.1:0-15624 GCA_038249705.1 Bacteroidales bacterium
ATGCTTGCGTCTCTCTTCTACGGAATGCTTGCGTCTCCCTTCTACGGAATGCTTGCGTTTCCCTTCGACGGAATGCTTGCGCCTCCCTTCAAGGTAATGCTTGCGTCTCTCTTCTACGGAATGCTTGCGTCTCTCTTCTAAGGAATGCTTGCGTCTCTCTTCTACGGAATGCTTGCGTCTCCCTTCTACGGAATGCTTGCGTTTCCCTTCGACGGAATGCTTGCGCCTCCCTTCAAGGTAATGCTTGCGTCTCTCTTCGACGGAATGCTTGCGTCTCCATCACTCACCAGGATATCTTTGAAGACGCATTATGCGTCTTCTTCCAAACAGAAAAATAAAATATACCCTGAGACGCAAGCATTGCGTCTCTACAGGGTATATTTTTTCTATTTTTGACGGTGTATCTAAAACAATAACATGGCGGAATGTATACATTGTGGACAGGATTGTGGGAAAAACCCGGTTATATGGGACGAAAAACCATTTTGTTGCAACGGATGCTGTATGGTTTTTCAAATTCTGGCCGAGAAAAAACTTGATCGTTATTATGATATGATGCCAACACCTGGCATCCGCCTCGACCAGGAAAATACTTCCGGCACCCGGTATGCTTATCTTGATAATGATGAGATAAAATCAAAGCTACTCGATTTCTCGGATGGCGGTATATCACGTATAAACTTGTTTATTCCTGCAATACATTGCAGTTCATGTATCTGGCTTCTCGAAAACCTGAATACGCTTCATGCTGGTATAATACATTCGCATGTAAATTTTGTTCGCAAGGAAGTAAGCATCACTTTCCGCGATAGCGAAATATCGTTACGACAGCTTGTGGAACTGCTTCATTCTATTCATTACATACCGGATATAAGCCATAATAAGGAGAAAAAAGACGATCATCAGCGTGCGAACCGAAGCAGGATTATGAAAATTGGTGTTGCTGGTTTTGCATTTGGTAATATTATGTTGCTAAGTTTTCCTGATTATCTGCCTGGGGGCGAAGCCATTGATAAACTGATGGCAGGTACATTCGGTATTGTATCCTTTATTCTTGCTTTGCCGGTAGTTACATATTGCAGCAGCGATTTCTTTCTTTCGGCGTATAAAAGTCTTCGTAAGAAAATCATAAATATTGATCTTCCATTATCTATTGGGATTCTTGCTCTTTTTCTCGAAAGCAGTTATGAAATTTTCAGCGGTGCAGGAACCGGCTACATGGATTCGCTGGCAGGACTGCTGTTTTTTATGCTTATCGGCCGATGGTACCAAAGCCGTACTTACCAATCGCTGTCATTCGATCGCGATTACCGCTCGTATTTTCCTATTGCCGTTACACGTATACTCGATGGGAAAGAGGAGTTTATTCAACTTAAAGACCTGAAGGCAGGTGATCAAATACTGGTAAGGAACGGCGAACTTATTCCGGTTGATTCGATTGTAATTGAAGGCGAAGGAAGCATTGATTATAGTTTTGTTACCGGCGAATCAATTCCTGTAGGGAAAAAAACAGGTGATTTTGTTTTTGCCGGCGGAAAGCAGACCGGAGCAGCCATAAAACTAAGAGTCGAAAAAGAAGTAGCTCAAAGCTATCTTACCCAATTGTGGAACGAAGACAAACAGGATCAGGATGGCGAAATGCAGATGCAATCCATTGTAAATAAGGTTAGTCATTATTTTACACTGGTTATACTTGTTATTGCTTTTGGTGCAGGCATATTCTGGTCGTTTACTGATATCGGGAAAGCCGTTTATGTTTTTGCCTCCATATTAATTGTTGCCTGCCCATGTGCCTTGTCGCTGACCATTCCTTTTACTTTTGGCAATGTAATGCGTGTTTTCGGGCGAAATGGTTTCTATATCAAAAACACGGAAGTTATTGAGAAGCTTACTCACGCCAACACTATTGTTTTTGATAAAACAGGTACTCTAACTCATTCGCGCTCAATGAATATTGGCTGGGAAGGAACTGAACTCGCCGAATCAGAAAAACAGTGGATAAGGTCAGTAGCACGTAATTCAACACACCCGCTATCCGTAATGGTAAGCGACTGGCTTCCGTTAAGTACTTTGCTTTCAATAAGCAATTACAAAGAAATATCAGGTTTAGGAATTACCGGAGTAGTTGAAAAACATAGGGTTATGTTGGGATCGCGTGCTTTTATCGCTGGTGCTGAGGCCACAGATGAAAGTAAAATTTCATCTGTTTATGTTTCCATTGACAATAAACTCAGGGGATATTTCAAAATGGAGAACCATTATCGTGACGGATTAAATGAGGTGATTGCCGGATTGCAATCCATGCATCTTCATTTATTAACCGGTGATAATAATTCAGAGGAAAAAAATCTTAAATCATATTTTTCTTCGCTAACACAATTGCACTTTAACCAGTCGCCGGTTGATAAGCTAAACTATATCAATGAGTTAAAACTAGAAGGTAAAAATGTTATCATGATCGGCGACGGATTGAATGATGCAGGTGCATTGCTCAAAGCTGATGTTGGTATTACCATTGCTGACGATATTTACCATTTTTCACCTGCCTGCGACGCTATACTTTCGTCCGCAAAATTTGGCAGATTACAGGATTATTTAAAGTTCTCAAAATCAGCATTAAATATCGTGTATGCCAGTTACACTATCTCTTTCCTTTACAATATTGTTGGGCTTTCGTTTGCCATTCAGGGATTGTTGTCGCCGGTAGTAGCAGCTATACTAATGCCTTTAAGTTCTATTTCGGTGGTTACATTTGCAAGTTTGTCGGTTTCAATGCTTTCGAAATATAGAAAATTTTAATTTAATACAATAGCTACTTAATTAATTTAAGTATTCATTTACTTGATTTTTTTGTAAGGAGAAAGCAGTAGATTAATATATTGTTAATTTTAAAATGTGTTAAAATATTATCTTTCAAAAAGATAACAGGTTTATCAGGAATAATTCTAAATTACATATGTGATAAAATTGGTACTATTTGATTCTATATCTTTGGCTAATTCAATATTTCAATACTTAAATGGGTGTAATCGTAGTACTGATTGGTTTTAGCATAGTGGTAGCCGCCGGTTTCCTGATTGCTTTTTTATGGGCAGTTAAGTCGGGTCAGTATGATGATGATGTTTCACCATCCATCCGCATTTTATTTGATAACGAAGACAATAAATCTGAACAAACAAATACAAACCCAAACAAAACCAAAGTTTAGTTAAACATAAAAGCGTATGGAATTACAAAAATTTTACTACGACAACAAAATTGTTAAGATGTTTGCTTACGCTACCATTTTCTGGGGCGTAATAGGCATGCTTGCCGGGGTGCTTATAGCCACTCAACTGGTATGGCCTGCTGCAAACTTTAACTTGTCCTACCTTTCATTCGGGCGCTGGCGGCCAGTACACACCAATGCGATTATTTTTGCTTTTGTAGGCAATGGTATTTTTACCGGGTACTATTACTCACTGCAACGATTACTCAAAACCGGGATGGCAAGTCAATGGATGACAAAAGTTCATTTCTGGGGCTGGCAATCAATTATTGCGCTGGCAGCAATTTCGTTACTTGCAGGTTTTACCTCTGGTAAAGAATATGCCGAACTCGAATGGCCTATTGATATCCTGATAGCAGTTATCTGGGTTATTTTTGGCTGGAACATGATGTGGACCATTCTCAAACGAAGAGTGAAACATCTTTACGTGGCTATCTGGTTTTACATCGCAACTTTTGTTACTGTTGCTGTACTTCATATAGTTAACTCTATCGAAATTCCCTGGTCGCTTTTTAAAAGTTATCCGGTTTATGCCGGTGTTCAGGATGCACTGGTGCAATGGTGGTACGGACACAATGCCGTAGCATTTTTTCTTACCACGCCATACCTTGGGCTTATGTATTATTTTATGCCTAAAGCAGCCAACCGCCCGATTTATTCCTATAAACTGAGTATTCTGCATTTCTGGGCACTTATATTCCTTTACATCTGGGCAGGTCCTCACCATTTGTTGTACCAGGCATTGCCAAACTGGGCGCAGTCATTAGGTACCGTATTTTCGATTATGCTTATCGCTCCGTCGTGGGGAGGTATGATTAATGGTTTACTTACGCTTCGTGGTGCATGGGACAGGGTTCGCGAAGAGCCGGTTCTCAAATTCTTTGTAGTAGCTATTACCGCATATGGTATGTCAACATTTGAAGGGCCAATGCTTTCGCTTAAAAGTATCAATGCTATCAGTCACTTTACTAACTGGACCGTTGCCCATGTGCATATCGGCGCATTAGGATGGAATGGTTTCCTCACTTTTGGTATGATTTACTGGTTGTTCCCGCGTATGTTCGGCACCAAACTATATTCCAATAAACTAGCTAACCTGCATTTCTGGATAGGTACTCTGGCTATGTTATTCTATTCGCTTCCATTATATTGGGCAGGCTGGACAGAAGCCTCAATGTGGAAACAGTTTAATGAAGTTGGCGATCTGGTTTATCCTAATTACCTTGAAATAGTTACCCAGATAATGCCAATGTATTACATGAGGTTATTTGGTGGTACGCTGTACTTTATAGGTATGTTCCTGCTGGTTTATAATATTTATAAAACTGTTAAAGCGGGATCGTTTGTTGCCATGGAAGCTGCAGAAGCCCCTGCTCTCGAAAAAGAAGGCCCACGTAAATCAGGCGAGAGTTTCCATCGCTTTATCGAGCGGCGGCCAATACAGTTTATGATTCTTTCTATTGTTGCGATATTGATTGGTGGATTGGTCGAAATTATTCCTACTTACCTTATAAAATCGAACATCCCTACAATTGCTACCGTTAAACCTTACACACCGCTCGAATTGCATGGACGGGACATTTATATTAAAGAAGGATGTTACAATTGTCACTCACAAATGATTCGGCCTTTCCGGTCGGAGACAGAGCGTTACGGCGAATATTCAAAAGCCGGCGAATATGTGTATGATCACCCTTTCCAATGGGGATCAAAACGTATTGGTCCTGATTTATGGCGCGAAGGTGTAAAAAGCGGTCCGCTTTATAAACCAGATTCATGGCATTATAACCATTTTATGGATCCGCAGAAAATTAATGCCCAGTCCATTATGCCGAAATATCCATGGCTTGCCGATAGTGAAATTGATATAGAATCTACTCCGGCGAAAATAAGGGTTATGCAATACCTGGGAGTTCCTTATCCTGAAGGTTACGACCTGAAAGCCAGTGATGATGCCAAAGCGCAGGCCGAAAAAATCGCAGCTGGACTCAGAGCCGAAGGTATCGACATTTCGGCATCTAAGCAGATTATTGCTTTAATAGCTTATATGCAGCGACTTGGAACAGATGTTGGCGATAGTAAAACGGTTAAATAATAAAAACGAAAATACATCATGGGAATAGTATCACGACTATTTGACACTATCGAAGGAATCTACTGGTTCCCGATCATCGCATTAGCTATTTTTATTGTTTTCTTTGGACTCATAGCAATTCATACATTGACAATGAAGAAAAGCAAAGAAAATGAATGTGGTGCTTTGCCATTCGAAAACGATGAAAAATACGAAACACGTGAGGTATAAGTCAAACCTTCAAAAAAAAAATAGAAATATGAGCAATTCAGATGAATATAAAAATCCCCAGGAAGAACCTGAAATTGACGAGTTAACCAAGGATCGGTATATTGGAGGTCATGAATACGATGGCATCAGAGAACTTGACAACAGGATGCCCCGCTGGTGGTTATACCTCTTCTATATAACCATAATATTTGCAGTTGTTTATATGTTCGGCTATCATGTTACCAATTGGTGGCCGCTGCAGGAGGAGGAATATAAAAACGAAATGGCAGTGCAGGCTGAAGTTGAAAAAGCTAACCCGGTGCCGGTAGTTGATCTTGAAAATATGGTTCCTATGACTGCGCAGACTGACCTTGCCTCCGGACAGGACACATACAAGAAAATATGCTCGGTTTGCCACGGGCAAAATGGCGAAGGACTTATAGGCCCCAATTTTACTGATGAGTACTGGATTCACGGCGATTCGGTAAATAATGCCATCTCAATAAAAAATCTTTACCAGGTTGTTATCGATGGGGTTATTGAGAAAGGAATGATTCCCTATAAAGATCAGTTGAGCCCGGTTCAGATTCAACAAGTGCTGAGTTATATACTTACATTGCAGGGAACCAGTCCGGCTAATCAAAAGGCTGCCCAGGGTGCAAAATATGACAAAATTGGATAACATCCTTAAACTAATGATAATGAACAGCTTTGTTGCTTTTCTTTTCATGAAGTAGGAATAATATATAAAAAGGCTGTGGGTTAATATGCTTCACAGCCTTTTATATATTTACAATAATTATATTTATATGGAAGAGTTTGACGAATTTGATGAATTTCGCGACAGGCAATCTACTATCGCAGAAGATGGTAAAAGAGTATGGGTATATCCCAAAAAGCCCAAAGGAAAATTTTATAATTACCGGAAACTCGTATCAATAGTCCTATTGGCAATTTTCTTTGTAATACCCTTTATAAAAGTAAATGGCGATCCGCTAGTACTTCTGAACTTCCTTGAGCGGAAATTTATAATTTTCGGGGTAATGTTTTATCCTCAGGATTTTCACCTTTTTGTGCTGTCAATGATTGCATTCATTGTTTTTGTTGTACTCTTTACAGTTATTTTCGGGCGGATATTTTGCGGATGGATATGCCCGCAAACCATATTTATGGAATTTGTTTACAGGCAAATCGAATACTGGATTGAAGGAAATTATAACAAACAAAGGAAACTGGATGAAGCTCCACTTGATTTTAATAAGCTATGGCGCAAAGTATTAAAGCATTATATCTTTTTCCTAATCTCATTTATTAGTGCCCATTTCTTTGTTGCTTATATTTTTGGGATTGATTATGTAATTGAAATCATATCTGATGGACCATCAACGCATATGGCGGGGTTTATCGGATTGATCCTTTTCAGTATTGTTCATTACTTTGTGTTTGCAAAACTCCGTGAGCAGGTATGTATTATTATATGCCCTTACGGACGATTACAAGGTGTTTTACTCGACCGCAATTCCATTGTTGTAAGCTATGATCATAAACGCGGTGAGCCACGTGGTAAATATAATCCTCTGGAAAACCGCCTTGATGCCGGTAAGGGCGATTGTGTTGAATGTGGCAGTTGCCAGGTTGTATGTCCTACCGGTATTGATATTCGTAATGGTACCCAGCTCGAATGTATTAACTGTACCGCCTGTATTGATGCCTGCGACACGGTAATGGTCAGGGTGAAAAAACCTAAAGGTCTTATCAGGTATGCTTCGGAGAGTAGTATAGCAGATAATGTTAAACTAAAATTTAATGTCAGGATATTGTTTTACTCGGTTGTACTGGGAGGATTATTAATTTTAATTGCTTTCCTGTTCTCAATACGTACCGAAATTGAATCAACTATTCTGCGCCAAAAAGGAACCATGTTTCAGGAATATGATTCAATTCACTTTAGTAATATTTACAGCATTCAGGTTATAAATAAAACCAGGGGAGACCTTCCTGTTAATTTAAAACTCGAGGTACCTGAGAACGGCGATATTAAAATGGTTGGTGATCCTTTGATTGTTAAAAAAGGTCAGGTTGGAGAGGCTCAGTTTCTGTTGCTGATCCGCAAATCAGACTTGAAATCATCCAATACTAAAGTTGAGTTTAAAGTAATGAGCAATGGCAAGGAAATGGATGAAATTGAATCTACCTTTGTCGGACCTAATAAGCTGGACAGAAAATAGATTGGGGTTGTATGAGAAATAATGAACCTCAATACTTTAAATACCAGGTGAGGAGGAAAGAGAATTCTATAAGCACCTGACAGCATTGCTCACTGAGCGAATATTCAGGGCTTATTAATTACGTATAAATTAAAAAAGCATGAAGATCAAATTTAACTGGGGAACCGGTATCTTTATATTTATCGCATTGTTTCTGTTGGCAAATGCGGTAGTCATTTACTTTAGTTTTCAACAGAAAAATGATCTGGTTGCGGAGGAGTATTACCCACTGGGCCTGGAATATCAGAAACAAATTGACCGTTTTGCCAAAACAAATGCCTTATCTGCTAAAATTGTAATAAGCGAAGATAAAGAAGGACTGGTAATAAAATATCCTTACGATCTGAAAAGCAAGGATTTAAAAGGTGAAGTAGTTTTCTTTAGGCCATCGGATGAAAATGCTGACTTTCACGACAGTATTCGGTTCGATACAGCTATGATTCAGCGAATTGCAGTCGATAAATTTATACAAGGCAAGTATATTGCAAAGTTCTTCTGGAAAATGGATGGTAAAGAGTATGCGCATGAAAGTACTTTCAGAGTGACGAAATAATGAATAATGAACAATATAGAGTGAAGGAGTTCCCTAAATCCTAACCCCTAAAACCTAACCCCTAAAACCTAACCCCTAAAACCTAACCCCTAAAAAAATATGTTTCTCTGGACAGCATTTATAGTTGGCTTAATAGGAAGTGCACATTGTGCCGGTATGTGCGGACCTATTGCACTGGCACTTCCGTTAAAAAATGATAACTGGTTTACGCGGGTAGGCGGTGGACTGGTGTATAATGCAGGACGAATTATTACCTATATGCTTTTGGGAGCCATTTTCGGAATGCTTGGCAAAGGTCTGCATATGGCTGGTTTTCAGCTTTGGGCTTCCATTATTATAGGTATACTTATGATCGTAATGGTTGTTGTGCCTCTGATATTTAAAAAATTACCTTCACTTAACAATGTGTTTGAAGGTTATTCGGCCAGGCTTTTAGGCGGATTCAGAAATATGTTCCGCAAAGGAGGAACGCCTTCATTGTTTGGTATCGGATTACTAAATGGAATATTACCTTGTGGATTAGTTTATGTTGCAGTAGCCGGAGCAATTAATACGGGAGATGTGATTTCAGCCATGTTTTATATGGCCTTATTTGGTGCCGGCACTATTCCTGTTATGCTTGCTGTTTCCTTAGCCGGCACCATGATAAGCCTGAAACTCAGAATATTTGTGAATAAACTTTCTCCATATGTAATTGTTCTATTAGGAGTTCTATTTATACTCAGAGGACTTTCTTTAGGAATCCCATATATAAGCCCTAAATCTGAAGCACTTACGCCTGTAATCGAAAAAGCACACAAGTGTTGTAATCCGGACAAATAATAAAATTATTCTTTGAAGAACAATTTTGTTAATTAATTAATAATTTTACACACAAATAACAACAACATTATGAAAACCAAAAATTTTATTTCAATTGCTATGGCAGGTTTATTCGGACTTGCTATGATTACTTCATGTGGTGGCGGAAAATCCGGCGACCAAACAACTGCTGACAGTACTGCAGTAACTGAACAATCAGCTACAGCAACAGTGCCAACTGCTGAGCAAATGGCTTTGGGAAAGAGCATTTACGAAACACCCGGAAAATGTATTACTTGCCATATGGCTAACGGACAGGGAGTTGCAAATGTTTTCCCAAATTTAGTGGGATCTGAATTCCTGCTGACTCAGAAAGTATTAGCAGTTACCCAGGTGCTCAACGGTTCAGCAAAAGTTGGATCTAAAACAGTTAAATATCCGGCACCCATGCCTCCTCAGCTTGCTTCAAAAGAGGAAGCCGTTGCTGTTATCAACTATGTATTAAATAGCTTTGGCAACACTGGCGGAGTTGTAACCATGGAAGATGTTAAAGACGTGGTTGTTGATCCCCGATAGTTTCCGGACTTTGATTTTATAGCATAAAAGGAGCTTCGGCTCCTTTTTTTATGCTCAGGGTTTGCATGGCTTTTCGTCCAACAAATACCAAAATCCAAAATCCACCTGCCAAATATCAAAATCCGAAATCAAAATCCCTACTCAATCCTCATCTTTTGCAATTTCGCCAAACTGCCTTTAAACACATTAAAATCAACATTTCCTTTTATCCCATCTACTTTTCCTTTTTCGCTGTGTTGCCAAATGATCCAGGATGTACTAAACTCATTGTAAAACCGGTCGTGATCGAAATACCCCGCAATCCAAAGCGGGTATTCTTCAAAACTGCCTTTCAGGTATGTGTTATAGAAATTGATATTGGTATAAATAATGGGTTTAATCGAATAATGTTTTTCGAGCCGGTTGATAAATATCTTCAATCCTTCACGAATTTTAGCTGCTGAACGGCCGTTACTTACCTCAATATCAACAACCGGTGGCAGGTCGCCTTTAGTCAGTTTAACCATTTTAATAAAGTTATCGGCCTGTTTATCAGCATCACGCGAAGGATAATAAAAATGATAAGCGCCACGGAGTAACCCATTCTCATCCGCTTGTTTCCAGTTGGTTTTAAACTGATTGTCCTGACGTGTTATTCCCTCGGTAGCTTTTATAAATGCGAATGAAATCCAGATTCCATTTATTCGCATACGGCTAACTCTTTTCCAGTCGATGTCTCCCTGGTGCTTCGATACATCAATCCCATGAACAGCATATCCGCCTGGCATAATTATTCCGAAGGATTTTACCGGAGGCGCTGGTTTCTCTTTGCCAGAAAGAATTTCCTTAAAAAATGACGGAGCTTTTATAAGTAATATGGTTATAAGCAAGAGTATTGCAGGTATGAATACAAGCCTTAAAAACAAATTTGAGTTTTTTGATATTTTCATAAGTCAAATATAAAACCGGATTTCGTAAGGTATCGCAGCTGTTTTTCATTACATACACACCTCTGCGAAAGCAGTATGGCAAGAGACAAAACCTAATGTTTAAAAAATCCGGATTTTCAGTGTAAATTTGTCATGCTGTTTCAGTTTGCAAATTTACTTTACTTGAGTGGAACGAACGGTAACACCCAAATGTTTTATTAACAAAAATATTTATGCTCAACGACGTAGTAACAATCGAAAAGAAACATACCAATGCGGCATCAACATTGTACGACCGAGTACTTCGCGACCGTAAGCCAAAATTTATTGTAACAATTTCAGGCGAAGTGGGTACAGGAAAATGCGAAATAGCCCATGAACTTGGCCGCAAACTCATCGAAACCGGCAGTAGCGTGAAACTTCTTCACATGGATAACTATTATCATATTCCGCCACTCGAACGTCACAAATGGCGATTACAGAACGGTTTGGAGAAAATTGGATCCGATGAATACGACTGGGAAAAAATCAACGCGAATATTGATGATTTCAGGATGGATCGTAAATCGGTATTGCCGATAGTTGATTTGTTTACACAGAAAGTGGACCAGCTTCACTCTGATTTTAATGGTATTGATGTGCTAATTATCGAGGGATTGTACTCAATAAAAATAAATCAGAGCGATTTACGCGTTTTTATTGAACTTACATACAAAGATACCTGGGATGAGCAAAAACTCACCCACAAGGAAGTACTTGATGATTTCAGAATGGATGTGCTCGCACACGAACATAAAGCAGTGCAATCGCTTAAAAGTCAGGCTGATTTCTACATCGATTTTGATACAGCAAGTGAGATATTTCATTTGTAGAAGGATATAATTGTTTGAATTGTTTGAACTTCCCTCTCCTTGTCTTCCCTCTCCTTGTTCCCTGGTCCACCCTAAACCCCAACCCCTAAACCCCAACCCCTAAACTCCAACCCCTAAAACCCAACCCCTAACAAAACGTGAGTCAAAAATATAAGTTCCCCCAATGGGCACGTAATCAGGTAGTTTATGAAGTTAACCTCAGGCAATATACACCTGGAGGTACAATCAAAGAATTCAGGGAGCATCTTCCCCGCCTGAAGAAACTGGGCGTCGGTATTCTTTGGTTTATGCCTGTACAGCCAGTCGGTATCAAAAATCGGAAAGGTACACTCGGAAGTTATTATTCGATCCGCAACTATTGCGAAGTGGATGCAGCTTACGGTTCAATAGATGAATTTGTTGATCTGGTGGCTGAAATCCATTCAATGGGTATGTTTGTTATACTCGACTGGGTTGCAAACCACACCGCCTGGGATCATCATTGGGTAAATGAATTTCCGGCTTTTTACCGCCGCAACGAGGCAGGGGAGGTGCATGCACCGTTTCCGGAATGGGAGGACGTGATCGGGCTCGATTATTCCAATCAGAATTTGCGTAAAGAAATGATAACTTCGATGGAATTCTGGCTCAAAAAGGCTGATATTGACGGTTTCAGGTGCGATATGGCTATGCTTGTTCCTACAGATTTCTGGAACCAGGTACGCAAACAGCTGGAAACTGTGAAACCTGTCTTTATGCTTGCTGAAGCTGAACAGCGCGATCTCACAGAAGAAGCTTTCGATGTGCTTTATAACTGGAATCTGATGCATGTTTGGAATGATATTGCAAAAGGAATTTATACAGCGG
This sequence comes from Bacteroidales bacterium, assembly GCA_038249705.1. Lineage (GTDB taxonomy): Bacteria > Bacteroidota > Bacteroidia > Bacteroidales > UBA4417 > UBA4417. Next base: position 12,376 of record JBBSDC010000092.1, read on the forward strand.
ATGAAATCCGTTGGCGTATTCCATCCGAAATCACTGATTTTCCTGAAGGTGCTGATAATATGATGTTTATCAGTAATCATGACGAAAATTCGTGGAATGGTTCGGAAATTGAACGTTTGCATTATGCACTCGAAGCTTTTGCTGTGCTAATCTTTACGCTTCCTGGAATGCCTATGATTTATTCGGGCATGGAGGCAGGCAATTACCGACGACTTGCGTTTTTTGATAAGGACTGTATCGATTGGAAGCAAGATAAAATGGCTGTTCTTTATACGAAACTCGCTCATTTACGTATGGAAAATCCTTCTCTGCAAAGCCTGCAGCCAAAAACTGACTTTCGGTTACTTACAACTACCAGAGATGATAAAGTGCTGAGTTTTATGCGCCGGAGTGCAGGCGGCAAAATTGTAGTTGCTCTGAATTTGAGTAATCAACCTGTTGATTTTCAGTTTACTGGTACTGGTTACCAAGGCAAATACAAGGATGTAATTACTGAAATTCAGGTTATAATTGCTGATGATCCTTGTTTTTCGTTGCAAGCATGGGAATACAGATTGTGGGAAGGGAATGTGGTTTAATTGTTACACCATAGTATCATGCGGAGCTTCACATTTTTTGCTTTTAAATAATGCATCCTGAGTTTTTATACAACTTAATGCTTATACCCGTTACCTAAAAAAATAAAAGCCCTGAAACATTTCTGTATCAGGGCAAAAAAAATTAATATGCAAATGGAAGAGTTACAGCGGTAAAATTATTTCAATACTTCCGGAACAGAATTGTTAATGTATAAGCGCTTGAAATTGAATGCAAACGCATTCGAAATACTGATTAACGTATAAAGGGATCAGGCAATTTCCATCGGCAAAGAAATTTCGACTTTTAACCCTGCTGCACTCCCTTCACTATCAATCAGATCAGTATAAACTACTTTAAACCGGTCAGGTTTTTCCGGTGTGTTAAACAGATGTATCCTTTCTTCTGTTATTTCAATACTATGTGTCCTTAAAGGATATGCGACTGTATCCTCCATTTCCAGAGACTTTGCTCGGCCTATTCCGTTATCAATAATAGAGCATTTCATTATTTCATTGCCTGTATTTTCGAAGGTAATGGAGAGATGACCTGTTGAATTTCGGTGCAAAAAGCCATGCTTCACAGCATTTTCAGCAAACGGCTGAATTAAATATGGTGGTATCATTATGCTTAGTGGATCTAGCTGGCCAACCATTTCGACCCGGAATTCAAACTTATCAGGAAACCTCATTTTTTCAATACGCAGATAACTGTTTAGGAAATCAATTATTCCGCTGAGAGGAACCATTCTTTGATTAACATTTGTTATTAAGGCTCTTACAACCTTTGAGAAATCTGATAAATAGGACAATACTTCGTCAGTTTTATTACTTAAAATAAAATATTGAATATTATTTATTGAATTGAAGATAAAATGAGGACTAATCTGTGCCTGTAGCGCCTGAATTTCGAGATCAGTAATCTTTTTTGCTAATTCTGCTTTCTTTCTTTCTGTGGATTTAACATATGAAATTGTTTTGCGGATAATTATCATGAGAATGATAAGGAACAAAAGCAAAGTAATAAGTTGAGTATACCATATTCCATACCAGGGTTGATGGATTTGCATACCGACACTTGTCGATTTGACAGGCTTTCCGGAATTTATTCCCGTGTCATAAGCATTGCCCACTGGCGTGCCTACCCAAATATTTATACTGTTATAAATTGTATGGTCAAAAGTGGTTAATCCTGTGTGGGGAACTTCGCAGATATACCTTCGCGAGTTATTAAAAGCACTTCTGATTTCCGTGGATAGCAAACTACCTTTTATAAAAACATGAATTATATGTGGCTGTTGGCCATAAACGCTGAAAACTGATGCACTTAAAGTAAGTGCAAGGCAAATGAGCTGCATATATTTCCGGATTTTGAAAATTCCTGACCGCATTTTATTTGAATATTATGGCTTAATGTTCTGATTTACAAATCTTAATATTGAATTGATTTTAGCAAATAAAACCGTTATTATGAAAATAGGTGGATATTACTTGCCTGTTAGCGCTTTTAAAAAATCCTGATTACGACGGGTGGCAACATCGAGGGTAATCCCGTTTTCGAGCACCACCTGAAATCCTTCGGATCGGTTATATTCTTTAATAAAATTCAGGTTTACGAGATACGATTTATGAATTCGGAAAAAAATATCCTGTGGAAGTATATCTTCGAGGTAACTAATTGGTTTCGAAACTAATATGGTTTCGTCACGGATAGTTATTATTTTGGTATAATTCTGATCCGCTTCGCAATATACAATTGAATTTATTTTCTCAAGCTGATAACCCGTAAATGTTGGGAGGGCAATTTTTCCTTTTGGGTCAGTGGACGAATTTAGCGAACTAAGCAGTTTTTCGATATGATCAGGCGAAATACCTCTCGCTTTTTTCTTTTCGAATAACGAAATGGCTTCCTGCAAATCAGCATAATTTATTGGTTTCAGTAAATAATCCAAAGCAGCTACTTTAACGGCATCAATTGCAAAATTATGGTATGCAGTGGTAAAAATTACCGAAAATGGGGTTTGATCGAAGTAATCAAAAAGTTTGAATCCGTTTTCGCCCGGCATTTCAATATCAAGAAAAACCAGATCGGGATGGAGCTTGTGAATAGCAAATACGCCCTCTTTCACAGACTCTACTGATGCTATAATCTTGACTTTTTCGGGGAAATAGCGTATTAGCATTGCCTGCAACGTATTGCGTGCGTGCGGTTCGTCATCAATAATTATAGCAGAAATCATTTAGTCATTTTAAGTAATGAACGTACAAATGTAAAAATAAGAAGAGAGAAATCACACATTAATGTTTCTTCGTTATTTATTCAATGATAAGCGAGGTGTAATTTTGCAGAAGCGTGGTTCTCGTTACTAAATCAGCTTTTATTTGTGGCTGAATAATTTTTATTTGAGTGAAAATTGGTGGTAAAAATCAAATATGCCCACATTTTCTTATGAATATCAGTGTTAAACCAAATCGATTATTCATTGAGTGTAAGTCGTTGACAAACATTGCTTTGTTTAACAATTGCTGAGTAACCAAAGGCTGATCATTTACTTTTAGTTTCAATTTAATAATATGAGTTAAAGTTGATTTGGTTTATTTATTCACATTGTATAATTTTGGTCTTTGAAAATCAAGGCGATTCTGCCACAGCAAAACAGATAGCTTTATAGTA
>JBBSDC010000093.1:0-15491 GCA_038249705.1 Bacteroidales bacterium
TTCGAATAGGTCTCGACAGTGGTTTGAGAGTATGCCAGCACTGGCAGAATGGCAAAAAGAATGACAAAAATTAATTTCATTGGGAATTGATGGGATTGATGAGATTGAATGTGGGTTGAGGTAGCATGGAGCCCGGAACATGCTATGTGGTACATGCCCGAAACCATATCGTTAGTGTTTTCGTTCGGTTGTAAAAATAACCAGCTGTTCTAGTGAATTCCGCGATTCGCTTTCGGGCATGGTTTTAAGCAATTCGAGTGCTTTATGCTGGTATTCTATCATTTTTGATGAAGCATAGGCAATACCTCCACTATTATTCACGGTATTAATGAGTTCAGCTACTTTAGCAGGTTCGTTGTTGTGCTTGCGGACAATATTCATGGCACGGCGTTTTTCAATCCAGGTCATAGTATTGAGCATATGAATCAATGGCAGCGTCATCTTTTTCTCCTTTATGTCGATGCCGTTTGGTTTACCTGTTGCAAGGTTTTTCTCGTAATCGAAAAGGTCGTCCTTGATTTGAAAAGCTATGCCTACATATTCGCCAAAGAGACGCATTTTTTCGATGGTTTCGGTATCAGAACCTACGGAGGCAGCACCGGCAGCACAGCATGATGCGATAAGTGATGCGGTTTTTTTCCGTATAATTTCAAAATAAACCGGCTCTTCAATATCGAGTTTCCGGGCTTTCTCTATTTGCAGAAGTTCCCCCTCACTCATTTCGCGCGTAGCGTTCGAAACAATTTTAAGCAGGTGATATTCTTCGTTTTCCAACGAAAGAAGCAGTCCGCGCGATAATAGATAATCGCCTACAAGTACCGCTATTTTATTCTTCCACAATGCATTAAGGGAAAAGAAGCCTCGTCGCTCGTTGGAGTCATCAACCACATCATCGTGAATAAGGGTGGCTGTATGCAAAAGCTCTATCAATGATGCCGCATGATGAGTACTTTGATTTACTTCGCCACATACTTTGGCAGTAAGAAAAACAAACATGGGCCGCATCTGCTTTCCTTTGCGCTTAATGATATAGCGGGTAATGGTATTAAGCAGCGGAACAGGGCTTTTCATCGAGTCGCGGAAATGTTTCTCAAACTCTTCGATATAAGAAGCTATGGGAGCTTTAATCTGGTCGATGGTGAGCATTCGTAATTTGAATATAGATTTAAGTACTCAAAAGTAGTATTTATCAGTGAATAAACAGCGGGAAGGGAAATTCGTTTTTACAAATGGCGACTTGCTCTGGGTTTTATTATACTTTTGTTAAAGAATTCTGATGCTGCAACTCTGCAGACAGTAAAAGAAAAAAGTCATGTCGGGTATATTGTTTGATGAAATTGTTTTTGGTCCTGTAAAAAGCCGTCGTTTCGGAATTTCGCTCGGAATTAATCTTTTACCTTTACAGGGAAAGCTATGCACTTTTAATTGTATTTATTGCGAATGCGGCCTCACCGAAGAGCGTAAAAAAGAGAAATCAAAACTTTTTACTGCAGCTGAAATAACATCTTCACTTCAAAACCGCTTCAAAGCCTTAAAAACCGGCGGCCTTAATCCCGACAATATTACTTTTGCAGGTAATGGTGAACCAACTCTTCATCCCGAATTTGAAAATATTATTGATGAAACCATTCGCCTGCGCGATGAATATTTTCCTAAAGCAAAGATAACCGTGCTGTCAAATGCCACCCGCCTCGACCGCGAAAATGTAAAAAGAGCGTTGCTTCGTATTGATAATAACGTACTTAAACTCGATGCCGGAACCGATGCCACGTTTCAGGCAATCAACAGACCGACGCACCCTATAACGCTTGAAAACATACTAGTTCAACTGAAAGGTTTCGGCGGAAACCTCACCATACAAACTATGCTGATCCGTGGTGAAGTAGATGGAAAACAAGTAGATAATACGACCGAAGATGAACTTTTACACTATTTGGGACATCTGAAAGAACTCAACCCTAAACTTGTGATGCTGTATCCGATAGACAGACAAACCCCATATAAAACACTTGTTAAAGTACCTGAAACTGAATTTCGTGCTTTAGCCGTACGAATCGAAGAAATGGGCATAAAAGCGGAAGTTTTCTTTTAAAATGCAGTATTTGCCTCTTCAAATATTTTAAACCTGCTAGCTTGTCCTGAAATTTGTTTACAGTTTATATGGTATTGTACCCCCTTGGCCCTTCGGACATCTCCCCTTGCGCTTCGTACGCGCTCAGCATGAAGGGGGAGAACCTTCTGGGCAAACTCTTGTCTCTCTATCGCCCTTCGCCTTGTCTCCTTGTCCCCTTGTCTCCCCTCCCCATTCCCTAAACCCTAAACCCCAAACCCTATCTTCAGCCCCTCATGTTAGAGTACGAGCCAAAAATCCTCCTCGCTTTCGCCGAGACCCTGAGTGGTAACCAGGAGATATTCGACTGGCTGATGAAAAACGGCTACCAGGAACTTGGCGCTTTGAGCATGTGTTTACGCGGTAGCGAGCAAGCCTTTACCTGGCTGATGAAAAATGGGTATCCGCACTTTGGGGCACTCGACAGGGCAATTGATGGAGACCCGAAAGCTTATATCTGGTTACAGAAAAACGATTTTCAGATATTGGCTATACTGGCCGATGCCTGCCATGAAAAACCCGAAGCTATTGAATATCTTAACAGGAATAATCTCCCAATTCTCACACTGATAGCGCGTAAGTTTATTACTTTTCGGGATAATCAAACTTATGATTATCATAAGAAGCAATTTTGAAACCTGAATAGTTAAAGCAAAAAACCACGTCTCCTAAAAGACCGTGGTTCAGTATCCGAGTGATAATCAAAGTTATTTTACCCGCATTTACTATACCCGCAAGAGGTACAGGTCATGCATCCTTCTTTGTAAATAATAGTGTTTTTGTCCTTACACTCAGGGCAACTATGGCCGGTTTGTGTTCCATCAGGGATAAACTTTTTAAGACCACGGATAACGCCGTTTTTCCAGGTGGTGATGCTTACATTGTCGAAACTCAGGTTATCAATCAATTCAACAACATATGGCAATGGCATACCATGGCGAAGAATACCGGAAATAAGTTTGGCATAGTTCCAGTATTCTTTTTTAAAGGAACGCGACAAACCACGGTGAGTTACGCGGTAGCCGTAATTATCTTCGTATTCAAAATCGTAACGGGCCGAAACATCTTCATTCTCTTTTTTACGGATAACCCAGCCTTTTTTCACATAATCAGGTATGTAGAAATCGGAACTTTTACCGGTAAATATTTCGTACGGTTTGTTATTGATTAAACCAACGAAAGCAATCCATTTTTCGTCCTCATTCATAAAACGTACTACTTCCACTTCCAGTTCTTTTGGGCGCGGTGGTGCTTTCGTTTCCTGGAATTCGTTTATTTCTTCCTTTTTGGTTTCGTTGCTTATCAGAACGCCCGAACGGGAACCGTCGCGGTAGATTGTCATCCCTTTGCAACCACTTTCCCAGGCAGTGAGGTAAACATCGCTTACAAGCTCCTCAGTGGCTTCAGCCGGCAGGTTTACGGTAACGCTGATGGAATGATCGACCCATTTCTGAATGGCACCTTGCATAGTAACTTTTGCAACCCAGTCGATATCGTTACTGGTAGCTTTGCAATATGGAGATTTTTCAGTAATTGCCTGCAATGCTTCGTCGCTCATAAAAAGAGCATTGTCAACATCGTGGCCGTTAATCCGCATCCAGTCGAGGAATTTCGGGTGAAATACGTTATATTCTTCCCACGAATCGCCAATTTCATCCACAAATGAAACATGAACATTTTTATCGTTCGGATTTACCTTGCGACGGCGTTTGTAGCTAACCATAAACACAGGCTCAATGCCGGAGGTGGTTTGTGTACAGATACTTACGCTTCCTGTAGGAGCTATGGTAAGCATACTGATATTACGACGTCCGTGTTTCTCCATTTTGGCATATACTTCAGGAGCATGTTCGCGGATACGGTTGATCAGCGGATTGTTTTTCTCGCGTTCGAAATCAAAAATCGGGAATGCGCCCCGCTCAGCAGCCAGGTCAGCGGAAGCTCCGTAAACCTCAATAGCCAGTGTTTTATGAACATCAACACTAAAAGTGGTGGCATCGCTGGTTCCGTAACGCATATTAAGAGCTGCAAGCATATCGCCTTCAGCAGTGATACCGATGCCGGTGCGGCGACCCTGTATTGTTTTTTCGCGGATTTTCTCCCACAGAATGCGCTCGGTGCGTTTGGTTTCTTCGTCCTCGGGATCGGAGATGATTTTGGCCAGAATTCCGTCAATTTTCTCCATTTCCAGATCGATGATATCATCCATGATACGAAGCGCGTACCGCGAATGCTCAGCAAACAATTTATGATTGAAAGTAGCCTGTGGCGTAAATGGATTTTCGACGTAATTGTAAAGGTTAATAGCTATCAGGCGGCAACTGTCGTAAGCACAGAGTGGAATTTCACCGCATGGATTGGTCGAGAGGGTTTTAAATCCCAGGTCGGCGTAGCAATCAGGAACCGATTCGCGGATGATAGTATCCCAGAAAAGGATGCCCGGCTCAGCTGATTTCCATGCGTTATGGATAATTTTGTCCCATAAACCACGAGCATCTATTTGTTGAACTTTTGATGGATTTTTTGATTCAATAGGATATTGTTGCTTATACTCACTTTTATTTTTTACGGCACGCATAAAATCATCATCAATCCTTACTGAAACATTGGCACCTGTAACTTTGCCCTGTTCCATTTTTGCATCTATAAAATTCTCGCTGTCAGGATGTTTTATAGAAATGGAAAGCATAAGTGCTCCCCGGCGGCCATCCTGTGCTACTTCGCGGGTTGAATTGCTGAAACGTTCCATAAACGGCACTATACCTGTTGAAGTAAGAGCGCTGTTTAGTACGCGGCTTCCGGCAGGCCTGATGTGCGATAAATCATGACCAACACCACCACGGCGTTTCATCAGCTGAACCTGTTCCTGATCCACCTTCATGATTCCGCCATACGAATCCTGGTTTCCATCGCTGCCTATCACGAAGCAATTTGACAGGGACGAAATCTGGAAATCATTTCCCATTCCAGCCATAGGGCTTCCTTGCGGCACTATATAACGAAAATCACGAAAGAGTTCGAAAATCTCATCTTCACTGAGGGGATTCGGGTAGTTCTTTTCTATGCGTGCAACCTCCGATGCAAGCCGGTGGTGCATATCATTTGGTGTTAACTCATAAATATGGCCGTCGCTGTCCTTCAGCGCGTATTTGTTCATCCATACACTGGCTGCAAGTTTGTCGCCTTTAAAATAAACGGTGGCAGCTTCCAGCACCTCCTCATGCTTGTATGCAGTCAGTTTCTTACTCACAGGTTTTGGGGTATTCTCTTGGTTCATTGGGGTTAATTCAGGGTTCGGAACTTCGAAAGCTTTAGGCTTCGGAGCCTGATCAACAAAATCAGATCCCGCAATGCCGGGTCGCTGACGTTGTTCAAGCACTTTACCATAAAAATCATTTTTTACACTCTCCTCTACTGAGGAATCTATCTGTGAAAAAAGATTAACGTCCATATTTTGCTCCGTTCATCGGTTAATAAAAATAAGAATCTGCTGAAAGCCAATATCGTTAGTTGATTTTATTGGCTGAAGTCAGGAAATACAAATTTACACTATGCATACCGGATAAATCAAATACAGTTATTAACAAAATTAGTGTTAGTAAGCATTAACTAATTGTATATCTGAACATTAAACCCTTGATAAGTAGCGAAACCCTTGTCAATAGCGGGTTTCAGAATGCCTATGAATAAAGGGATGTAAGAATCTTAAAATTACTCTTTAAAAACAAGTAGAAAACAGATAAATATATTGTAATATAGTATGCTTAATTTTTGATTTAAAAGTCAAGAACATAACAGTATTAATAATTCACTAACTTTCATGTTTCCAGATAAGTTTTTTACCAAAACCCAATCTGTTATGTGTCATTTTTATAAAGCCCGGAACTATAGCCCATAAAGTAAGTTTCTTGAAATTGGCTATAGGGAATTTATGAAGATATACCTTTTCGGCTTTTTCGTAAAGTTCACCCGACAATTCAGTTGATTTTCCGGTAAACTGTATGCCCTGAATTTTACCTACCATTGTGGTTTCGAGTGCAATAGCTCCGGACACTACAGGTTGAACAAGCATTTCATCTACATGCCGGGTGCCATGATCGGAAGTAAATACAAACATATTCAACTCTTCAACATACACATAAAAACAGGTGCAGACGTATGGGATATTAAGAGCCGAAGTTGCTAAAGTAAAAATGTGATGTTTGCGAATAAATTCTGTTATCTGCTTTTCGGGTAGTTCCATAGTTAAAAATCGAGGCTCAGTGACAGATAGAAAACATAAGGTTGAATTACCTGGTCTTCGATTCCCCAGGCCCAGTCGGCACGAAGAAAATATCCGAATAAAGTACTTCTCAATCCAAAGCCATAACCTGCAATCAGGGGATCTTTCTGTACCTGAACAGTTATTGCCAATGGTGGACTGCTGATATTACGGGTATAATAAGTATTTTCCTCAGTAAGTGGATTCAGACCTTGCCATGCCGAGCCAATATCGGTAAATCCGACAATCTGGAAATTATTCAGGAATTCGGAACGCAGTGGTTTATTCAGGAAATACCTGAAAACAGGAAAGCGCAACTCAGAACTTAATAAGGCAAACGTATTACCGCTACGCGCATTTTGTACAAAACCGCGCATGTTGGTTGCCAGGGTTTGAAATGCATAATTTTGAGTGTAATCAATCTGGTATTCGCTATCAAACCTTGGAGCCAGCCAGTTATCAACACCGCCCATATAATACAGCAATTTATTTTTACCGAACGAAGTACTTCCCGAGAGACGGTTTGCCCAGATAAATGAACGATGTATACGGGTATAATTCCTGACATCGAAACCTACAACAATCATATTGACTGATGGCTTTTTAACCAGCTGATAATACTCGCCAAACACTTTATACCGCAGACCAACAAGAAGATTTGTACCAATCTCGCGGGAATTGTCATATACAAGTTCCCCCTTTCCTATTGCCCATGTGCTTCCTTCAGCCGTCATATTAGCCGTTGGATAATCATAAGCCATAACATAAGGCTTGTTGTATTGTATTGTTGCTGTTCCTTTCAAAGCCAGCACTTCGGTGAACGCATATCGGAGTACATAGTGAAGCTCATGAATGCGTGTACGGACATATGCATTGGAATATGAAACATCAAAACCAGTGCGATGAAAATACACTTCACGATCAATACGGTGTTTCAGGTTTGCATAACCAAAAAGATACTCGTTATTCACCAAACTTGTATTCAGCCTGATACCTCCGATCATGCGATAATCTTCGAGAAGATCCGTTGCCCCAACAACAAAAAGTGCATTTGTAGGTGAGTTTTGATATACAGGTCCTGCATAGCCAAGATAGGGCTGGTAGCTAAGGTTCAGATATGAAAAATCGAGCTGGCTAACCAACTGGTTAACAGAATATTCAACATTGTAATTTCGTGGCTTGGGCAGTTTAATGATGCCTCCTGTGTTCTCAGGACTTAATACTTTTGACTGAAATAAGGATGGTTTGCTAACAGAAATATCGCCCGAAATCTGGTAGTTATTGATATCAATACCTGAAGTATCTGGCTTTATAGGAGAAATATCATTTTCATATACAGGCACAAACCGTTTCCGCTTTTCTTTACTTTCAGGTTTTGCTTTTTTTAGCAGAGCTTCTTTCTTTTTCGTTTCTTCCTTAGCTTCAAGGATCTGCATATATTTCGAAGGCTCAAGGTTTTGAAGCGGGCTTAGCTTTCCCACAGGTATTTCGCCCAGGTAAATACTATATTTATTATCCTCAAAAACCAACTCTGAGGTTTTGTGGCCCATATATGAAATTTCCTGTGTAAGGATACTTCGCGGATAGTTGGTGAGTGGAAACGATTGTGTAAAATAGCGGTAATGTACAATTGTGTCTACATAGGATACGGTACTGTCGAATCGTGCGGCGTACCTGTTATAAACGCCGTTCGCATCACTCAGGTAAGTAAAATAACCCGGACTAAAGGACATGGGCTGAATTTCGTTAGCAAGGCGGGTTTTAGTAACCCTGTTCAGAACTTTGCTTCCTGAACCTCGCTCATAAATAAATAAATCAGCATTTTCCAGTCCATCATACGAAATCAGGTTTTCCTTTGTAAAACGGATGGTATCATCTGGTCGGTTAGAGCTAAATATAATCCGGTTACTTTTAGCCAGGAATCGGGGATTCAAATCGTTATACACATCCTGTGTTATAGGTTCTGCCGTATTTGCAGCCACACTGTAAAGATAAATATCCGATTGTCCGCGCTGTACAGCCGACATCACGAAGGAACGACCATCAGGGGAATATGAAAAGTCGAGTATTTTTTGAAAATTGAAAATGTTCTGGTTTTGCCATTGCCGGGTTTCAACATCATAAAAGTACAGATACAGCAGTCCTTTATGCTCAAGCATCATAGCTATCACATTGCCGGCAGGATGCCAGGCAAGTAATGGATATGAGTAATCTACTTTCTCGTCAGTACGGAAACCTTTTTTGAAAATACGTTTTTTCTTGCCCGTAGCCAGATCCTGAATAAAGACCTTGTACCTGCCTTTATCATTGAAAGAGTAGAGTATTTTTTCGCCATCAGGACTGATTCGCAGGTTATTGTAAACCATATCGCGTTTCATTTTCAATTTCAGCTGAGTGTTATAAGGACTATAGGCCATAGCTTCAGTTGAATACACATTTTTGTACCATTCGTACCACTCTTCCACTACTTTTTTAAATGAAACGCCAATAACGTATAGAAACCCGCTTTCGAAACTACGGTTTACCCTGGTCATGTAAACAATATTGGCAATATTCTCCTCGCCATATTTTTCGGCGATAAAGCGCCAAAGCGAATGACCAGCCAATACCGCATCATCTTCAATCAAATGATTGAATCTTTTGTATTTTCCACTCAGAATTCCATCCTTAACTTTATTATCGAGTTCGGTATCCCAGTTTCGGCTGTGGTAGGACACGAGCCCATCAATATACCAAGAAGGCAGATTTATTAAAGTGCTGTTTTTAACCTGAGAGCCCAATGATCCGCCGTAAATCATATTTTCGATAAGCAAGCGGGTAATTCCAGCTCTTATCTGCCTGTCGAAATGGTTTAAATCCCCATCGAAATAAAGAAAAACTTTGGTGCCGATAATATGCGTTATACCACCAGTATTATATTTTTCCTGATTCATTAAGCCTATATTGCTCTGCTTCAGATCCGAATACGTATTGTAAATGATAAACTGTGTTTTCTGGTCGAGCGTCGACTCGAGTTTTGCTTCAATTTCGGGAATGTATTTTCCAACATAATCGGCAGTATGCTGTGCAAGTTCTTTCCCGTTCAGATAATAATAGACATCAAAATTGTTAAAACGAAAGTAGGTCCACAGGAAATCCGTGTACTGAACCCTGTTTTTACCAAAGGTCATTTGCGACCCATTATAAAACTGTGCCGAAACAGGAAATGACAACAACCATATAACCAGGATGATACTAAATATCCTGATCACTTTCACTATCCTTATCCTAAGTGGTAATTCCATTTACTGCAATATGTTTTTCACCCCGCTAAAGTAACAAAAATCTATGGTTCAATGTTTATGATATGTATATTGGGTTATTTGATAACTTTATGCCATCAAATTTAGTATAACTATGAGCAAAAATGTGAACAGATTTGTATTTAATTCATTTGGTGTAAACACTTATTTACTAAGCGATAATACCGGAAAATGCCTGATTGTTGATCCTGCCTGCCAAAGTAAATCTGAAGAGAATGAACTTGCTTTGTATATTTCAGGTAATAGTCTTGTGCCTGTTGGTATGGTAAATACTCACTTCCATATTGATCATATTATCGGAAATACTTTTATATGTAACACTTTTAAGCTCAGGCCACAGTGCCACAAAAACAGTAAAATGTTCTGGGAAACAGCAACAGAATTTGGTTCGGTATTTGGAATAAAAGTTGAGAATCTGATAGTACCCACCGATTTTATCGAAGAGGGCAACCGTATAGAATTTGGCATCTCATCAGTGCAGGTTTTATATACTCCGGGTCATGCTGACGGAAGCATTTGTCTGGTAAATCATGCTGAACGTTATGTGATTGCGGGTGATGTTTTGTTTCGAGACAGCATTGGCCGAACTGATTTGCCAACAGGAAATTTTGATACACTTTATGAAAGTATTACATCGAAATTATTCACCCTGCCTGACGATTACATTGTTTATCCCGGGCATGGGCCTGAAACTACAATCGGGTATGAGAAACGGAATAACCCATTTTTAGGCTAAAAGAACAAAAAAAGCCTCCCGGTTTTTCTGGAGGCTTTTTAAAAAATAAGTAATATTCTAAAATCAGGTACTTGTACTACAAACAATGTTTTTACTAATGTTGTGTTAGAAATATCGTGGTGTAAGAATTCTTTTAGCAACATTTATATCAAAGCTCAAACGAATTTCGTGCGAACCTTTGTTGTATGATTTTAATTCGTTGAGCCAGATATCATACGAATATCCAACCCGAAAGTTTTGGGCTATGTTAATTTCAGTCATAAACGAAACAGCTTTCTCCGTGCGGTAGGATGCACCTAACCAAATTGTATTGGCAAACAGGAAACTGGCGTTTAAATCTAATTGCGGAGGTGAATTTTTAACATATTTTGCCAGTACCGAAGGACGGAAAATTACATTTTCTCCAACAGGAATAGCTACTCCGGCCATGCCGTAAAAATGTGCAAGCAATTTAGTAACCTGAGTGTTGCCTTCCGAATCCTGCACCAGCAGAGTTTGATTCTGCAACAACTGATGTGATGAAAGTCCGGCATAAAAATTCTTTGTGTAGTAGTAAACTCCGAAATTGGCATCAGGTGTAACTTTTTTCTCAACCCTGTTTATCAGAAATGGATCATCCTCGTTTTGCGCTTTGAAATCATTCCACACTATTCCGTTGCTTTTAACCCCTGCCTGAATACCAAAAGATAATTTTCCTTTCGGGAAAATAACGCGGTAAGCAAATGTAGCCATAGCCGATGTATTCGACATTGGGCCGATTCGATCATTATATATCTGACCACCTAAAGCAAGGTTCGGATTATTTAGAGGAGAATGCAATGAAGCACTGATTGTTTTTGGAGCGCCATCAATATTAACCCATTGATTGCGGTATATTAAATCGGTGGATATAAGTTCGCGGCTTCCTGCATATCCTGGATTTACAGCTAGCTTATTAAACATGTACTGGCTGAATAAAGGATCTTGCTGAGCAAATAATAAGGATGCTGATATAATAAAGAGTAGAGTAAGGAGTGTTTTCATGTTTCGGAGTAGTTACAAGTTGTATTAGTATAGTATGCGAAAGCTAAAGATGCTTTTCGAATACAACACTTCTAATTTTTCAATAATTATGCCAAGTTTGATAACACACTGTTTGTCTGCACTTTACAACCATATTAAAAATAAGCTAAAATTTTTTTGTCCCTTTATGGGAGTGTATGTTCTGTTTTAGGATACCTGCTCTAAAATGGTATTCACACTAAAAAATCTTTTAATCTCTGAACTCCTGTCATTTAAGCATGTACACCGTATAATTTAATTATAAAAAATAGCCTTTAGTAAATTTTTACAGAAACCGAAAATGAATATCCACATTTATTCTGAATTTCACTTTTCTAATAAAATTAATCAAAACAAAAAATTCGATAAGTAATTACAATCTATCGTCCCTCTTTTCAAAAGAGCCTGTCACACAAAAGCCGGGAGGAATAAGACACTTGAATGGAAAGCCCCGGAAAACAAAAATCCGGATAGTATCAAATCCAAATTTTCCTTCATGACAATAATTAAGAACTAACAATCTGATAAACACAAAAATTCCTGTAAATCATGTGTTTTGATTTACAGGAATCATGTTGAATGATATAAGTGGTTTCTACAAACCGGAGCCTGTAGCGGCTTTCAGCACAATATTAATAAAGGAAACAGACTATTCCTCATTCCAGCGTAATAATACCCAACCTGTCCGTGTATCAGTATCATTAAGTTTTAGAATGTAGTAAAATGTACCTGCCGTTAACTTATTTCCCTTTTCGTTAGTGCCATCCCAGAACACTGTAACATTGTTATATCCTTTAAATTCGCGAACTCTATCGCCCCAGCGGTTAAAGATTTGGATTGTATTATTAGGAAAATCTTCTATTCCCCTGATAAACCATGTATCATTTTTCCCATCCCTGTTCGGTGTAACCAGATTGTATATTTCGACAAATTCACGAACCGGAAATATGGTGATTACCACTATGGCGGTAGAACATTTGGAAGGTGTGCCTTTATCACAGATCATGTAGGTCAACGTATCGTTACCGGTAAAGTTCAGGGATGGTGTGTAAATGATAGAGCCGTCTTCGTTAAGGATAGCTGTTCCGTTTTCCGGATTGCTGATGATGCTTACATCCAGCCCCAGACCAATCGGATCGGAGTCGTTAACAGTTACATTAACCAGCGTTGAGGCATTTAACCCGGTGGTATCGTAGTCGTTAACTGCGATGGGGCGCTTTACTCCGCCCATGCTGATGGTAACTTCATCACTGGCCGAACAACCGCTTAACACATCCGTTACCGTTAAAGTAAATACCGTTTCTGCATTCAGAATGTGGGTATTGGGAGTTAGCGTATTGTTTTGCACGATCATTTCTTCCGGAGTCCAGTTGTATGAGAATATGCCTGACCCGCCTGTTGCTGTTGCGTAAAACGTGGTTGCTGTTCCTATGACGATAGCTTCATCTGTTCCGGCGTTAACCGCAATAGCAGGATTAATATTCAGGATCATCAGATCCTTGATCACCATGTTTCCGCAGGCGGAAGTTCCGTTAGCTGTAAGCGTGAACTCAATCAGGCCTGTTTCGCCTGCTGCCGGGGTATAGGTAGGGTTCAACGCATTGGGTTCCGATAGCGTACCATTTCCGGTGTGGCTCCAGGATACAGACTTGTAATTAGCGGCGGTGGCGGCTGTAAAAGTGAAAGGTTCAATGGAGCATAAAGCTGCGTCAGCACCGGCATGAGCTATAGGAACTTTGATGAAATCGATATGTAACATATCGCTGGCATTCCCGCAAGATCCATTTCCGCTTACCAGAAGGGTAATTTCTACAAATCCGTTGTCCAGATCAGCCTGCCCCGGCGAGTACACCGGATTCAGAATGGCTGCGTTGTTAAAGGTTCCCGATCCGGAAGTGATCCATTCAATAGCAGTGTAATTAGTTGCCTGTGCAGTATTTATCTCAACCGGAGCCGATAAGCAGGATGCGATATCAGAACCTGCATTTGCCGTAACAGCAGGTATTACCTGGAGGGTAAGACTGTCAGTAACCGGGCCGCATGGCATTGTGCCGGTAGCCATTACAAACAAGTGAACGAAACCGGATTCTGCTGCTGCCGGAATATAGGTTGGATTAAGGGTTCCTGCATTTTCGAGAGTACCTAGTCCATTGTGTGTCCAGTTTACAGCAGTTGCGGTGCTAACTGTTGCGTCATTTACTGTATATGGTTCATTATTGCAAATGGTAGTTCCTTCGCCTGCAAATACTTTCGCGGCCGGAATCAGGGTAATTACAACCTGGTCATTAGCTGTTCCGCATGTTGAGGTTACAGTAAGTGTCAGTATAACTGTACCATTCTGAATATCTGCCTGGCTTGGAGTATAAGTTGCATTTAACAGGGAAGAACTATCGAAGGTACCTGTTCCGTTTGATATCCACTGTATCGTTGAAGCACTTGAAGCTGTTGCAGAAGCTAACAATACAGGAGTTCCATCACAACTTGTAATATCCTCTGCGGCTGATGCCAGCGGGGCAACATTGATGGTCAGGATTTTCACATCCGTTGCATTTCCACATGGCTCAATGCCCGTAGCGGTAAGGGTTAAGCTTACCACACCAGTTTCTCCGGCTGAAGGAGTATAGGTTGGGCTTAGGGTAGTTTCATCGGTAAGTGTTCCCTGTCCGTTATGTGTCCAGCTAACCAAAGTATAATTTTGTGCTGTAGCGTCGGCAAACTGGTAAGGTATGTTCTGACAAGCTGAGGCATCAGCACCGGCATAGGCTGTAGTAGCAGGATTGATGGTCAGGGTCATGTTATCACTTGCATTTTCGCAAGGAGGTGTTCCTGTGGCTGTAAGCGTAAGGATAACACTTCCGTTTGTTTCGTCTGCTGCACCTGGTATATAGGTGGTAATGGCCAAGGCAGGATCGGTAAATGTTCCTGTTCCGTTGGTTGTCCATATCGAACTGCCCGTATATCCTGCAAACGCATTTACAGTAATGAAGCTCTGGCCTACGCAAATAGTTGCATCCGATCCGGCTACTGCTATAGGAGCCGGCAGAATGGTGAGCAACATTTGGTCTTCGGCGGATGCGCAAGGAACAATACCTGTAGCTGTAAGTTTCAGGTAAATATTGCCCGTTTCACCGTTAACAGGAACGTAAGTAGGTGTCAGAGTTGAATCATTCTGAATGGTACCTTGTGCTGTTGTTGTCCAAAGTAAGGAAGAATAATTTTGAGCTGAGGCTGTTGATACTGTAAACGATTGGCCGGCACAACGAATATCATCCTGTCCTGCATCAGCGATGGACATCGGGGTGATAACCACGGTTTGTGTGCAACTTGATGCGTTTCCATGAATGTCAGTTGCTATCCAGGTAACCATCGTTGTACCCGGATCAAAGGTTGCAGGTGCATTGTTGATGATGCTCAAAACTTCACAATTATCAGTTGCTGTTGCTGTATCCAAAACTAAAGGTTCGGTTGAGCAGATCAGTATATCAGATGGACATGTGATAATCGGAGCTTCGGTATCATTAACCGTAACAGTCATGGAACAGGTAGAGGGGTTTCCACAATCATCCGTAACTGTCCAGATTACTGATGTTGTTCCAACAGGATAGTATCCGGAAGCATCAGCAGTGCTATTTATACTGTTAGTTAAAGTAACTGAACTACAGGTTTCAACGACTGAAGGCAGAGGAACAATAACTATTGCTCCGCAAACACCCAGGTCATTATTGACTGTGGAGTTTTCAGGACAGGTAAGAACCGGAGCGGTAATATCAACAATAATAAAGGTAGCTGTGGTGGTAGAAGCATTTCCGCAATCGTCGGTAGCTGTGAAGATAACCGTTGCTGACCCTGTGGCACCACAATCGTTGCTTAAAACTACAAAATTGTTGCTCCAGGTAACTGAACCTGAGCAGATATCCGAAGCTACGGCGCCGCCGTTAGAAGTGAGCCATGCATTCAGTTCAGCTGTATTTCCAAGTCCATCGCATTCGACCGTCAAATCCGAAGCTTGTGTGGTGATGGATGGAGCGGTAATATCAACAA
>JBBSDC010000094.1:0-15482 GCA_038249705.1 Bacteroidales bacterium
GTCCTGACCGGCTATGACAACTCTTGCATTTATCGTTAGTGATGTTCAGATCAAGAGCCGGGTGGAAAAGCGGAAGTGCAGTGTCAGATTTCTGTTTTCTGCGTATTTGGTTTAAAGTGGAGAGTGCTTTTTCGTCGTAGGAAAGATGGCAGGCGAGGCAACCTCCGCCTCGTTCGAGCCATTCGGCAGGACCGGTTTTTGTTTTTTCGTTTCCGAGATGGCAACCTGCGCAAAGATTCCGCAAATGCGTTTCTGAAGCAGTATAACCGATATTATTAACATGCTCATTTGCATTTAAATCCAAGGATTCCCCAAAAACCCATTTATCCACGCTGATAATTCCTCTTAACGATGTCATCAGCGATTTGTCAACACGCTCTACTATTCCTGGATGGCAGCCAATATTCCCGCAGGCTTCGGAAGCATTAGACAGATTTCCCGGAACGGCATACATTTTGTCATGAGCCTTCATTTTATCGAGTGTGAGAGGATCTCCACCATGGCAAGAGTAGCACCCGATATATTCTGGTTTGTGCGCATCCGAAAAACCGCTCATCCCTTTATGGCACGAAACACATCCTTCGGCATGTCCTTGAATTATAACAAGTTGAACAGTATCGGCGGATGAGAAACTGATTTTCTCAGAATATAATAAAGGCTGCAATTTATATTCTTTACTCCCGGGCCACTGCCATTGCCACATTGGTCCGCGAAAGAAAAATCCGGCTACTGTTAACAGTGCATAAATGATGAGCATCACAACAAAAAACCGCTTGATCAGCTTGCTGTAGAAAGGCTTTATCCAGGGAATCAAATAAATTAATACCAGCATAGTAAGCAATCCAAGGCTGATATAAAGCGGATTTGTTATCCAGTGTAATGTCTCCTGCAGCCCGACAAAATACCAGGGACCCTTCATAACAGCATCATTCAAACCGTTGATGGGCGCGCGGAAAACGAAACTGATTATTACAATTATTAATGTGGTAATCAGTAAAGTGCTGATGTTCACTTTCAAGCTTCGGGCATGCTCCATAATCACCACAAACAGAATTACTGTAGCTGTAGCAGCATGTTGTATGTATAAAACCTGGAAGTTTCCTTCCGGTCCGATAAAGGTTTGTTGAAGCAATACACCTATCCATGGCAGGCTACTGATAAGTGATGAAAGGATGCGATGTGCCTGCAGGCTGTCGCCATCGGCCTTCAATATGAAACCGGAAAGCATCACATACAAAGCAAAAGCAATCGAAATCGTAAGTCTGAACCAGACACTTTTCTTTTTGATGTTTGTTTCTGTCCCTTTCCAAAGATGGTCGAAAATATGGATAAGAGTCAGCAAAAAAAACAGTTGTGCACTCCAGTAATGGATATTGCGTAAAAGTGAAGCAGCCGGATTTGCAGTAACTAGTTTCGTTACCGAAAGATAAGGATTTACAACATCGTAGGGCACAGCCAGTAAGGCTCCCGATACTGCACACACAATAATTGATGCCGTTGCGACCCAGCCATAGGTATCAAAAGCAATTATTTTTCGTATGTGTGCCGGTATTTTCAATTTTCAGATTTTAATGATGATTTCACCTGTTTTTGCATTTGTACTGAAAGGAATCCGGGCCAACGGAAGTCCTGCAGGTCCTTGTAACACCTTACCCGTTGCTGCTTCGTATTTCGAACCATGACATAGGCAAATAAGCTGACCGTCTGTTTCGCGGTTTATCCTGCACCCTGCATGTGTACACTGATTTGAAAATACTTTGAGTCCATCTGTAGATTTTACAACAATAAAACGATCGAATAAAAAAACGCCTGTTCCTAGCTTTGTCGCATTAATCATTTTAATGACAGGCTTTTCGGACAACTTTTTTTGCCTTCCGGTCACTAAATACCAGATTGTAACAAATGCAGCGACAAAAGCTAATGTTGTAAGCTTAAGGAATGTTTTCCGGTTAATCAATCGGTCCTTCTCCAATGCGGTTTTTATCTACCGCCAAAACTATAAATATTTATCGAGCATATAACCAACAATTATTTACATCATAATGGTTCAGATCATATTATTTTATGATCTGCGACAGTTTATATTTTGATTAATTATAAACATATATAATATATTGATAATCAATTACGTAAAAACATTTGTGTGAATTTATATTCGTTCTAAAGTAGAGATTATATAATTGATAATGAGCATATAAGCACTATAACTCTCCGGTCAGTATTTTGCCTCATATTGTAAGTACTTGATATTCAGAGTAAAGAACTTATAGTTATATATTTATCATTTTTTGTATGTATATAACTTTACTCTACTTTTGTTATTTGAATAACAACTAAAAACGACTGAAATAGATTTGCAAGTAATTGACAGTCAAAACAAAAAATACATGAACACAAGGAGAGATTTTATTAAAATTTCAGCTTTAGGGATTGGTGCAACTGCCGTAACCGCAGGAGCAGCCAAGGCCGTGCTGGGTTCATCTTTGTTTGGTAATGATACCGGGAGCGAAACAGAAACATTTCGAAGAGTGCCTACTTATTGTGAGGTATGTTTCTGGAAATGTGCCGCCTGGGCTCATGTTACCAAAGATGGAAAAATCCAAAAGATAACCGGAAATAACGATGATCCGCAATGCAACGGCAGGCTTTGTCCGCGTGGCACCGGTGGCGTAGGAATGTTTTCCGATCCCGACAGGCTTAAGAAGCCGCTTATGCGCGTTGTGAAAGATGGCAAACAAACCTACCGCGAAGCCAGCTGGGACGAGGCTCTTGGTTTTATTGCCTCAAAAATGAAAGATTTAAAGGCCAAACACGGACCTGAAAGTATGGCCTTATTTTTTCATGGTTCATCCGGAAATCATTTTTCGCACCTCATGAAAGCCTATGGAACTGCAAATCTTGCAGCTCCTTCGTTTGCACAGTGCCGTGGGCCGCGTGATGTAGGTTTCGATGCCACGTTTGGCGAGTCGGTTAGCAGCCCTGAAGTTACAGATATTCGCGACACCAAATGCCTGGTATTGATAGGCTCTCATATTGGTGAGAATATGCATAACGGTCAGGTGCAGGAAATGAGCGAAGCTATCGACAAGGGAGCAGTAATTATTACCGTTGATCCCCGACTTTCGACAGCTGCATCAAAATCCAAATTCTGGCTGCCTATAAAACCATCAACCGATATTGCTTTGTTGTTATCATGGATCCACGTGCTGATTTATGATGAGTTGTATAATAAAGAATATGTTACAAAATATGCCGAAGGCTTTAATGAGCTGAAAGAGCATGTAAAACTGTTCACACCCGAATGGGCCTATGGGATCACGACCTTAAAACCGGATTTGATCCGCAATACGGCACGGGAAATTGCTAATGCCGCTCCGTCGGTCATTATTCATCCCGGTCGTCATGCAGCCTGGTATGGCGATGATGCACAACGTACCAGGGCAATTGCAATTCTTAACGCTTTGCTGGGTTCGTGGGGCAACAGGGGCGGATTATTCTTCAAGGAAGGAATAAAAGTGCCTGAATTTGCACATCCCGAATACCCGACACCAGCCTGGTCGTGGAAAGAGCTGAGCAACGGCAGATATCCTTTGGCTAACGAAGCCATTACCAATACAGTAATTGAGGCTTCAATACCTTCGGCGGGTAAAGAAGCCAGGATTAAAGGATGGATTGTTTCGGGCACCAACCTTATAGCTTCAGTACCGCTGAAAGAGGAACTGGCAAAAGCTATGCAGTCGCTCGAATTATTCGTTGTAGTTGATACCATGCCTATGGAAATTACAGGATATGCCGATGTTGTACTTCCTGAATGCACTTACCTCGAAAGGTATGATGATATCCGGGCAACAGCGCACAGGGAGCCTACCCTGAGCCTTCGTATGCCTGCTGTTGATCCACAAAACGAAACTAAGCCAGCCTGGTGGATTGCCAAACAACTTGGCGAACGCCTTGGGTTGGGTGATTATTTTAATTATGAAGATTATTCCGAAGTTCTCGACTGGCAATTAAAACAGGTTGGGTCGTCGCTGGATGAAATGAAACGGATAGGAGTAAAAAAGCTGGAGCGAAAGACTTCTCCATACATTACCGAAGGAACTACTCATACTTTCAAAACAGTATCTGGTAAAATACAACTCTATTCTCATGAGTTTGCCGAAGCAGGATTTGATGCTATGCCAGTATATACGGCACATCCCGAACCTGAAGATGGTTTTTACCGGTTGATATACGGTCGTGCACCTATGCATACTTTCAGCCGTACTGCCAACAATCCGAACCTGGTAGCTCTTATGCCCGAAAATTCAGTCTGGGTTAATCCTCAGGTTGCTAAAATATGGGGACTTAAGAAAAACCAATATGTATGGCTTAAAAACCAGGACGGAGCTGTTTCGAACTTTTCTGTAAAAGTCAGGTTGACCGAACGTATCCGCTGGGATTCAGTGTATATAGTCCATGGATTCGGTCATCACCACAAACCTTTACATCTGGCTTATGGCCGCGGAGTAAATGATACTGAACTAATTACCAATGTGATGGTGGACCCTATTATGGGCGGTACAGGTATGAGGGGTAATTTTATCACATTTTTAACTGAAGATCCAGGAAAGGAATTAGAGTCATGAGATATGCAATGGCTATTGACACACGAAAATGTGTGGGATGCAGCGACTGCGTAGTTGCCTGCCAGACTGAAAATAATGTTCCCATGGGCTTTTGCCGCGATTGGGTGAGCGAAACTGTTGACGGAACTTATCCAAATGTTAGCATCGAATTGCGCTCGGAACGATGCAATCATTGCGACAATTCGCCTTGTGTACGCTGCTGCCCGACCGGCGCCAGCCATATTGAGGACGGCGGCATTGTGCTGGTTACACCTCATAAGTGTATCGGCTGCGGTGCCTGCATACAGGCTTGTCCATACGAAGCCCGCTATTCGCATCCTGACGGGTATGTGGATAAATGCACTTTCTGCATCCATCTCGTGCGCAAAGGCGAAGATCCTGCATGCGTGGCTGTTTGTCCGACAAAATGCATGTATTTTGGTGATCTGGAAGATCCGAATTCGGAAATTGTTAATGTACTGAAAAACCGGAAATTCAAAGCACTGGCCCCGGAAGCAGGTACAAAACCTCAAATTTTTTATTTAACTTAACAAATCCCGCAAAACAGAAATATTATGAAAGAAGAATTGTTTGTAAGCGGACGTAACATTCCCAACATTGACCCTTACCTGAATATCTGGCACTGGCAGATACCAATCTACCTTTTCCTTGGAGGCCTCGCAGCAGGAATATTATTCCTGGCTGGTGTTTACACCATACTTGGAAAAGAAAAAGAAATGCAGGCAACAGTAAAATGGGCGCCTTTTATTGTCCCCTTTGCCCTCATAATCGGCCTGTTTATGCTGTTCCTCGATTTAAAGCACAAGCTTTATTTCTGGCAGCTCTATACCACCATCCGCCTCGAATCGCCAATGGGCTGGGGCGCATGGGTACTGATGATCATGACACCTATTTCAATAATCTGGTCAGCCAGTTATATCAGGGAAGTTTTTCCGAAGTGGGATTGGAAATTCAAGTTTCTCAAAACCTTTGAAGCCTGGGTAATTAAAAACCGCTATTACATTGCGTGGCCCATGGCGATTTACGCTGTTATCCTTGGTATTTATACAGGAATTTTGCTTTCGGCTTTTAATGCACGGCCGTTGTGGAATACAACCATTCTCGGCCCGTTGTTCCTCGTATCAGGGATGTCAACAGGCGCGGCCTGTATCATCCTGATGAGCAAAAATCATGCGGAAAGAAAGCTGATTGGTCGACTCGATCTCTTGTTTATTGCGGTTGAACTGTTCTTCATAGTTCATATGATCATGGGTTTCCTGGCAGGATCGGAAGTACAGATTCAGGCTGCCAATCTGTTCCTTGGCGGAGAGTTTACTGCACCATTCTTTGTATTTGTAATTGCTCTTGGATTATTACTTCCTGCTTTGCTCGAAGTTCTCGAACTTATCGGGTTTAAAGTGCCGATTGTAATTCCTGCAATCCTTGTTCTTCTCGGTGGTCTGATATTCAGGTTTATAATGGTTGAAGCAGGGCAGATAACAAGGTACTTGTATTAAGCGGAAAGGGGTTGGGGTTTAGGGGTTAGGGGTTAAAATTGAGAAAGTGGGAGAATGGGAGAATGGGAGAATGGGAGAACCTCCCAAATGAAAATCAAACTTGATAAACATACTGAAAACCATTAAAGTAAAAACACTAAAAAATCTGATCAATTAATGCTATGTGTTTATTGGTCAGCATCATAAAAAATAATAATTAACAAGAAATTCTCAAAATCATGGAAAAAATGAAACGAGATGGCACATTTTACATTAATCCCTACCTGGGAGGTGTATTGCTGGGTCTTGTGCTTTTTGGCACATATTATATTACAGGGCGCGGACTGGGTGCAAGTGGTGCTGTTAAAAGTACTGTTGTTACGGTTGTACATGCAGCAGCACCCGTACATGCTAACGATAACAAATATTACAGTAAATTCCTCAGCGAGGATTCAAGCCCGATGAATAACTGGCTGGTTTTTGAAGTAATAGGCGTTCTTGTCGGTGGTTTTCTGTCGGGAACTCTTTACGGCAGGCTGAAATTCAAGGTGGAACACTCACCAAAAATCACCAGCCGACGTAGGCTTATTGCTGCACTTGCTGGTGGATTGCTTTTCGGTATTGGCTCTCAACTTGCCCGGGGATGCACCAGTGGTGCAGCTCTCAGCGGGATGGCTGTTCTTTCCGCTTCAGGTATCATTACAATGATGGCCATTTTCGGCTCAGCATACTTTTTCTCCTGGATTTTCAAAAGGTTATGGATTTAGAAATCTTCAATTAATTTAGAATCCTTTTTAGTGAAATAACTTTTCAAACTCTTCGAACCCTTCAAACGCATTCCAACAATAAATAATATGGTAGGTCCTTTAATTCCTATGGGTGTTATCCCCGAAGCCTGGAACAATGTAATAGCTTTATTTCTGGGGGCAGGTTTCGGCTTTTCGCTCGAAGCCTCAGGCTTTTCTTCCTCACGTAAAATCATGGGAACATTTTTTGGCTATGATTTTGTGGTTTTGCGCGTGTTTTTTACCGCTGCCATCACAGCCATGACTGGCATCCTCTATTTCGACTATATGGGTTGGATGGATATGTCGATGCTGTATATCAATCCTTATTATATAATGTCGGCAATAGTTGGTGGCATTGTTATGGGATTTGGTTTCGCACTGGGCGGATTTTGCCCGGGTACAAGTTTTACCGGTGTGGCTATTGGCAAAATTGATGCGATGTTTTTTACTGCTGGTTTGTTTATAGGCGTTTTTGTTTTTTCAGAGTTATATCCTCTTTTCGATGGCCTTTATAACAGCCAGAATCTGGGAGGTATTAAAATTTACGAACTGCTCGGAATGCGTCAGAATATTTTTGCATTCCTTCTGATTGTGGCTGCGGTAGGCATGTTTTACGGTGCCGGGTTTGTTGAAAAGAAAGTTAAAAAAGTTGAGTATTAACCACCTACATTATGAATAAAAGATATCTGTTACTGGCAGGAATTATTATAGCACTTGGCATTGGAATCCTGTTTTTGCCTCAAAGCGATGACAGGAAGCAAATGAAACCTGAAATGCTTCTTACTGCTATTGATGATCCTTCGCGGTTCTTAACCACTGATAATATCACCGACAGGCTTGTAAAAAAAGATCCGGCACTAATGCTAATTGATGTAAGACCTACAGGACAGTTCAATGCATTTGCAGTTCCCGGAGCTATCAATATTCCGGTCGATTCGTTGCTTTCGGCTTCAGCCCGGGAACAAATGAGTCAGAAAGGCATGGATAAGGTATTTTATTCAAGCTCCGATGTTACTTCCGACCAGGCCTGGATCATCTGCAAAAGAATTGGCATGCAGCGGATTTTTGTGATGCAGGGTGGTGTAAACAAATGGTTCAATACGATTGTAAAAGCCGAAAAACCATCAGAAACTGCTTCTACTTCAGATATAGAACTCTATCAGTTTAGGATGGCAGCTTGCCAGCATTTTTTTGGCAGCCCCGAAATGGCCGTGACTCCAATTGTTGTTGAAAAGAAAAAAGTTACCATTATTAAAAAAGCACCCAAGGCTGCTTCGGGTGGTGGTTGTTAATATTACCTGCAAAAATTAGAGATTATGATGGAAGAATTAAATAAAACCAACCGGCTTACAATAATAGCGTTAGCCATTTTGCTTATAATAATCATAGGTTTGATCACATTCCAAAGACCCGATGTTAAATATATGCTCTCTCCTTCTGAAAGCCTGACCTTGCTGAGTGATCCTGCCCTGGTTATTACACCCGACCAAGTTGCAGCCTTGCTGAAAGACAGTTCAGGGAAAACTATTCTTATCGATGTACGGAACTCCATCGCTTACGAGCGCGGTCATATTAATAATGCCATCAATATCCCGGTTCGTGAATTGTTTTCCAGTAAAAATAAATCATTTTTCAAAGAAATTGGAAAATCCGGCCAGACCGCCATTTTATACGGTGAAACTCAACAGCAGGCAAATGGCCCCTGGCTTATGCTTCACCAGACCGGTTTTAAAAACGTGAAACTTTTTACTGGAAACTTTGCCCAGCTTGACCCGGCACGGTCCGACTCGTTGACAAAAAATTTACCTCAACTCAGTGAAACACCACTTATTGACACAGCTGCATTGAAATTAATTTCAGCTCCTGCCGATAAGAAAAGTGAAGTTTCCCAAGCTGTTAAACCAGTGAAAAAGAGAATTGCCCCTGTTAAAAAGGCAGTCTCATCAGGTGGTGGATGCTAGAAAATTTCAACAATATATTCTCACAGCCCACAGTTTCTTATAAGCTAATTTCCGCTTAAGCCTTATTCAGAATGACAAAAATAGCAGTTCCTGTAACGCAGGAAAACCAGATTGATGGCCATTTCGGCCATTGTGAATTTTATAGTATTTTCACCATATCCGAAAAAAATGAAATAACCAATGTGAAAACGATTGAATCACTCCAGGGATGTGGCTGTAAGCCAAATAT
Source organism: Bacteroidales bacterium (assembly GCA_038249705.1). Lineage (GTDB taxonomy): Bacteria > Bacteroidota > Bacteroidia > Bacteroidales > UBA4417 > UBA4417. The sequence continues at coordinate 9,079 of JBBSDC010000094.1, forward strand.
TGCCGGAGTTCTGGCTGCCGACGGGGTAACAGTTATGCTTTCTGGCGGCATAGGCGGTGGTGCTATCAATGTACTTAATCAGCACGGAATTGAAGTAATACGAGGCTGTGAAGGTGATGCAACTGAAGTTGTAAAATTGGCACTTTCAGGTTTGGTACAGGATAGCGGCGAAAGCTGTCACCAGCACGAAAACCACCATCAATCGGGCGAAGGACATAACTGCAGTCAAAACTAATATCTGAATTAGCATTCTCTAAGCATACACAGAATTTCTTTTTTTTAATTACAGAAATTAATATTCCCATTTAGGAATCTTGATAAGTTCCTGTTTTTCCTGTCAACGGCCACTTTCATTTTCTTTCCGGATTTTATCATAATCACAAAGTACCAGTTTTATGCTCGAAATGATGATTTCCGGATCATTGTTGTATCAATATGCCCGAAGTGCGAAATAATGAATCATATAGTAAGTTTCATCTTATTGGAATGGTGCAATTATATTTGCCTGTCAATAAGGTATTTACAAATGGACCTTTGTGGATTTATTAAAATTCAGAAATCATTTAATAATTCATTTAATTTTTCACGGGCGTGTACGTTTTATAATCTGCGCTGGTTATAGAAAGCTTAGTTTTTTTGGACTATACTGAAAACGGGATAAATTTCCGGATTCGTTAAGTCCCAATCCCGATAGCTATCGGGTCCAAATTGCAAGTCCAAAATCCCAAGAAGTATTTCAGAGCAGGCTTTGGAATTTGGAATTTGGTTCTTGTTTCTTGGGTCTTTGATTAGTGAGTAACTTTATCCCATGTGAGGTATAATATAACTTGTAACTGCGAGAACTGAAACCTATCCTCATTAATTTTCTATCTGATTTCCTGAGCGCCTCATTTTTTGCCTTAATTCAATTTAGTTATTTTTTACCGGCTTCATTCTTTTTCGTTTTTATAGTTCAATCAGTAAAGTAATTTTCCTGATTTGAAATTATAATATTTCAGAATTAGCTCATTAATCCATCCTCATAGCTTAATTACATTAGCTTCGGAATGAAATCTAAAAAACGAAATATAGCCATTGATGCAATTTAGAATTATTCTACGTATATAATAGGTTAAATTTGTCTATATGAACTAAAACGATACAATTATGAAAAGAAAACTACTCCTTGTACTGATATTTGCTCTGGTACCATTTATTTGGGCCGGAGTAGCAGGTGATGAATACATAATCCTTAGCTGGAACGACCTGGGAATGCATTGTGCAAACAAGGATTTTCAAAAAATATGTGTGTTGCCTCCCTATAACAATCTTAAAGCGCAGGTCATAAAACGTGGAACTTCAACCACATGGCCTGTAATAGTGAATACTGGCTTTACTGTGGATTATTCGATACCCGGGAATACTTATTCGGTAGGGAAAACAAATTTCTGGACCTATGCTAACCCACTGTTCGGTGTAACGCTGGCGCCCAATATCGGGTTAACAGGAGTTGGACTTACCGGTACCATGGGTACTGTGGACAATAATTATTTTGTTGATGGCATACCGTTGACTCCCTATCAGGATAATAACCTGGTGACTGAAAACCCTTTCCAGCTTGCTTTGGTAAAACTGAAAGACGGAAGCGGTACGGTGATTAAAACTACGCAACCTGTGATACCTGTTTCGAATGAAATTACCTGTGTTTCGAGTGGTTGTCATTCAAGCGAAACTGCCATTCTCAATGAGCATGAGAAAGTAACTGGTTTTAATACCAATGCACCTATTCTTTGTGCATCGTGCCATTCATCCAATGCTTTAGGCACAGCCGGGCATGCAGGAGTGCCATCGCTTTCCTTTGTAATTCACGATAAGCATAAAGACAAAACCAACGATTGCTATAAATGCCATCCGGGGGCCAATGCGCAATGTTTCCGCGATGTAATGCATACCGCCGGTATGGTTTGCCAGGATTGCCATGGAAGTGTTGCCAATGTAGCTTTAACTATTAAAAACGGTCGCAAGCCCTGGTTACAGGAGCCTTCGTGCGGCGCCGCCAATTGTCATGGAGCCAATTATGCCGAAGAACCCGGAACGCTTTTTCGTCAGTCGCGTGGACATGGGGGACTTTTCTGTAGTGCATGTCATGGATCGCCACATGCCATTCAGCCAACAGTTCAACCTAATGATAATGTGCAGAACATAGCCTTACAAGGCACTTCAGGCGTATTGCGCAAATGTGATGTTTGCCATGGCTACACTCCTGCATCGGGCGGCCCCCATGGCTTTAATCCAACCGGGCTTGAAGAACTTTCACAAGCTGTACCCACTAAAAATGGATTGTCCAACACATTCCCCAATCCATTTACTCAGCAGGCTACCATTCCTTTCACAGTTACAGAAGCAGGGAAAGTCCGTATCGAAGTTTTCTCAATAAAAGGTGAACGGATATTATTGCTGTTAAATCAGCAAATGCAGCCTGGCAGTTATCAGGTAAAAACCCCTGAAAACATCCTGAAATCAGGCACCTATCTTGTAAAGCTGCAGGCAAAAGGAAAATCTGAATATAAAAAGATGATTGCTTACTAAAATGAATCAAAGGCCGTTCGGATGAGCAGCCTTTTCTTGTTTACCTGATATTATCGGTTGGTTTCTTTTTCTTTCAGGATTTTGTCATAATCACTCAAAGCGAGTTTAATACTCGAAATGACAATTTCGGGGTCATCGGTTTGCATCATATGTCCGGAACTCGAACTATAAAAGAACCTTCCATATTGCAGCGGATATAAAAGTTCCAGCCATCGTTTTATTTGTATGTTGCTGTTAATCCGCCACATCTTTTCCCTATCGTAAATTGTAGGGGGCTCGGAATTGGCGAAACCGCCAGCCTTTAAAAAATAAACCGGCACATTTGGTAAAGGATTTTTGTCGCATTCATCAAAATCGGTTTTTGTTAATTGGCGTAATATTTTTGATTCTTCTACATAAAACCTCGGCATTTCGGAATAAAGCTTTTCGACGAAATTAGTGTACGTCTTCCCGAATAAGGAATCAATCTGATGTTGTGTCAGGCCAATCTCAAGGTATGGCAAATCACCCATTTCTTTCTTTTTCGTAAAATCGACAGGATCAACAAAAACAAGCCCTGCAATTTCGTTAGGATAATTTGAAGCAAAACTACGGATATATGCGCCGCCAAATGAATGAGACACCAACAAATAAGGCGGTTTAAAGCTTTTTGCCAGCAGCATTTTCCTCAGGTTGTCAACTATATGTTTCGTGGTTGGAGGCAGGCTGTCGTCTTCTGATTCGCCTATTCTCGGACGGTTATACGAAAACGTTGCATTTGTTTTTGATACCTCATCAATAATTGTTTTCCACCGGTTATAAGTATCAGCCAATCCGTTTTCGAAGACTATTACAGGTTTATTAATTTGATTGTTTGCCTGGCCTGATGTAAACACTTCAGTCCTGAATCCATTTACATTTATGAAATCAATGTTGGCAAAGGCTTTTTCCTTATTTACTTTGACTTTTTCGAGCAGGGGATTCCACCTTGCTTCTTTGTGCAACGATTCGAAATCAGGATCAGACTTGATATGCCCGTAATTTGAGTAGTCCATTGATGTTGCCAGGAAATTTAAATAATAGAAAGCGCTATCGGGATAGTTCGCCAAAGCCCATGAACAGGCAGCATTATAACTGTGATTGCTTGTTAACTTAGCATCTGATGTTTTAAAAGCTTCAGAAAAAGCAAATGTAGAACCTTTGAAATCTTTCGCATTGTACAGTGAGTCAGCCACTTTTATCAGAACAACGTATTTTGGGGAAGTATTCTGTCCGGACAATGATATTGCAATAAATACTAAAACCAGAAATGTTGATATTGTCTTCATAAGTCTGCTTTTAAATGAGGTTTTTAATCAATTTGTGTCTAACTTATTTACTGTCAAATATATGTTATTTTATGATATATATTGGAAATTCCGGAATTTACCGGAATACTCTATGAGGCTGCCTTATTGAGCAGCCTCATGGTTTTCGCAATTCATCAAACTATTAATTCAGACAACCGGAACCGGTTTCGTGAAGCCCGGTTATAATCTGGGTTAACTGTTCTTGCGATATATATTGAGGAACATAGGTGATTCCGCGGTTTTGAAGAATTCTGTAAAATGCCCTCATATGGTTCCGCGACCCGCGCTCCAGATTGTTGTAAACAAAAAGAATATCGGCATTATCCACATCATTAGATATATGGTTTACAAGGTCATTGATATCAAGGTCTTCGATAGTTGCCCCAACGGTTAACGCATCATTCAACGACAGTTTACCTTTCGCAAGCAATGAATTATAGAGGGTTTGCAGATTCGTATTTACAAAAACACCGGTAACATGATTGGCAGCAATATCCGGTAGTCCATATTTATCCAAAAGTCCTTTCACAGCGGTGGTATGCTGCAATTCGCTCTTCGAAATATTGTTAAAAACCGGAATTTTATAAAGTGTGTACATAGTGGTGTAAATGTCCATAGCTAGAAGTTCTTCCTCGCGCATGACGTTCAGTGAACTAATCTCAGCAGCGCTTAAATGCTCAACTGCAAATGAATTGATACATCCGTACAACACGGTTGTTGCAGCAGTTGCTGAAACGGTATTTTCGTCAACACAATTCCGAGCAGGATCAGAAGGGTCAAGCTTCATTGCTTGATATGACTGTAGAGAAGTGGAGATTGTGTTTTCTTTTGTACACCCGGTAAGGGTGAAAACTGCCAGCACAACAAGCAGCAGAAATTTAAATGATTGATTCATGGTTTTCATATCTGATGATTTTAAGATTATTATGTCTGTTTGACACCGTAATTCGTAAAAACCAGCGGTCGTGCTTAAGAAAACAAATTATAGTTTTAATTCGGCGTAAATCAATAAGAACATAATTTCAAATTCAGGCAATAGAGGTTATTACCTCAAAAACCGGGGGATCAGCAATCGAACGTTTTACGGCACATAGTTCAGCCGTGCTAATTACCGCTGACCGGTATTTCTCAGGGAAATCAGCAGGAAGTTTTATATCCAGCTTTATTTTCCCCGGCAACCGTTTTTCCCGGTCATAATCCATGGTTTGGATAATCTTAATCCCATCTGTTGGGATGTTACGCTGATCGCAGAAGGATTTAACATAAATGCCTGCACAGGTTCCAATTGAGGCTAAAAACAGATCGAAAGGAGCGGGAGCCGTATTTTCCCCGCCACCAGCCAAAGGTTGATCGGTATGTATTTCATGACCATTAAGGTGAGCTGTGATCCTTTTCTTACCGTCGAAAGTGATTTCCATGATACTTATTTTTAAATGATTAGAGCTAATACTATCTGTATCTGTCCTGATTAGTATTCAGAATCAACTAGTATACAAAATTAATAAAATTATTTATTATGAACGCATGTTCATAAGTTATTATGCTTCAATGCTTTCAGGTCTGTCATCCGGCAGCAAGGAATATTCTTTTATGATTTGGAAAGAAAATATTATAATTATGAACGCACGTTCATTACCTTTGTAAAAAATCCAGGCCATGAAAACTCAAATTTTCCTGAAAGTGTTTCTGTTACTCCCATTAATCATCTTCGTTGATTATGTGCTAATGGTTGTAATAGGTTGTGCCTCATGCCTTTTTGGCTTTGGCGATAGTTTTTACTGTGGTTCGTATTGTTTTATAGGGAAAGGTATCTTACTTTTATCGGCAGTATTATTTATTTACCTGCTGATACCTGATTTGAAAAAAATCCTAACCCATAAAAAGCATGCCCAGGCCCGTTAGAAACCGTAAAATACTCAATCCTCCCAAAATGGCTGGTTTCAAGCCATTTGGAATGCCCTTGTACGAACTCGACAGTGTAAAGCTTCATTTTGATGAATACGAATGCATTAATCTGGTTAATTACCAGAATCTGTCGCAGGAAGTTGCTGCTGAAATGATGGGTATTTCGCGACCTACATTTACTCGGGTTTACAACAGGGCTTTAAAGAAAATTGCGAAAGCGTTCGTTGAATGCCTGGCTATTGAAATTGAAGGTGGAAATGTTGAATTCCAAAAGCAGTGGTTTAAGTGCAAAAAGTGTTTCAAATTAATCGAAGGGCTTGAGAATCATATTAAATGTAAAGGTTGCGATTCGTTTGGCACTAGTGAATTAGTAAACTTAAATGAAATTATAACCCAATAAAATTAAAAATAAATTCAATGAAAATAGCAATTCCGGTAACAAGTACCAACCAGGTTGACGGCCATTTCGGCCATTGTGAATTTTATAGTATTTTCACCATATCCGAAAAAAATGAAATAACCAAAATCACTACAATTCCTTCCGTTCAGGGATGTGGATGTAAATCAAATATTGCCGGAGTTCTGGCAGCCGACGGGGTTACA
>JBBSDC010000095.1:0-15360 GCA_038249705.1 Bacteroidales bacterium
CCAAACCATACAAACATTTACTCTTTAATGGAAATAAATGGGCAATACAAAGCCTTCGTCAATGGATATGCCTCTTATGTTCCTTATCAGGGCTTCTCGGAAATACTTCAATTAGACTCTGATTTTAATCTGCTTGGTGTACATCCTTCACCCTTCCTTATTCAACAATATATGACTGCTGAAAAAATAGATGAGGCCCGGTATTTTCTTACGGGAATGGCTTATTCCACCCCCACACATTATGATGTTGGAATAGCTAAACTAAGCATTACAGAGGACAGCATAGCATATAATCATGCAGGCAAACCGGGAAAAGCATTAGATTACAGTGGATGGCAGAAGTGTATGTCAGTTGCCAACAGCAACAGTATATACACCGGGGGTACAGGCAATGATAACGGGATTTTCTATAACTGCAACACTACCAATAAAGTAATGATGCTCAGCAACTACGACTCCTTACTTAATTGCCGTTGGACAAGGTTTTATGGCAGTGATACAGCATGTTTTACTATGAGTACACTCGAAGCCACCACGGATGGCGGTTGCATTATGGGTGGTATGATTTATACACCAACCCGACCCGAAAACCTGCTTGATGCGGTAATTATAAAAGTAGATAGCCTGGGGCTGTTTACGGGAATGCCCGAAGCGAAAAAAGTACAGGTGCACGAAGCCATTGTATATCCAAATCCCGGTTTCGAAACTATATATATCCAAAGCGGGCCACAGATAACCGGTGCTGACTTCATCATGTACGATGCCCGGAGAAACCAGGTATTAAAAACTTCGCTACTCTCCACCATTGAGCAAAAGGACGTTTCGCAGTTCGCTGCCGGAACCTATCTTTGGTCTATTACATTTGAAGGAAAAGTGGTTGACCAAGGGAAATGGATAAAACAATAAAATGAAATACATTAATGGAGTGATTCCATAGTGAACTTTAGTTTCCAAAAATACCAATTAAACCACTTAAAAAATTAAATTATGAAAACCAAATTAATAACTTTTGTTTGGTTACTATTCCTGTTCATTACAGGATGCGGTGAAGTTAATTGTCCTGCCTTTCCGGACAACTTTTTAGGTTGGTTTCCTTTGTTAGACAACACTATTCTAAAGTATAATAATAATGGTGTTGTTGCAGAATATACAGTTAATGAGTCTGTTCGTTCCGAACAACATTCATTCAAAAAAAACTGTGATTGTTCCTGCAATATAATGGCTTCTTTTCAAACAAGTATTTCTGCGCAATCACTATTTTTTATTAGAGTCTTCTGTAATTATCCAAATGATGCGCATATAAATTTTACATTTACATTTAGTGATTCTACACATTCAGACCAATATTATCTGAGTTATGATAAAACTACAAGTGAATTTCGCAATATTGATTACACACAAGACTTCACTATTGAGAATAAAACTTACACTAATGTTGCAGTAATAGTAAATACAACTAACAGTTTTTTTGTCAAGAAAATTTACTTCTCAACAGAAAAAGGGATTATTGCTTACGTTGATAAAAATGACAGGGAGTGGAAAGTAGTTGATTAATAAAGGATATATCCATTACAAAACATCAAAAATCTCTTAACTCTTTTAAAGCATCCTCAACTTTTCTAACATGTTTCCTTCAAAGCTTAGAAAACGCACCCGGTGGCTGGAATGCATTATTATACTCGCTCAACAAAAGCCCTAAAAATGTTAATCACATTAATGATGATCAGAATATTGTAAAAACCAGTGCTACTTTTATGGTTACCGCATCAGCATTTGGCATACCGGTTACTAAGGATAACGTTTACTTTACTCATGAAGCTTATACTAATTGTAATGATAACACTTCCGGGAAAATAAAAACTAAATTTGATGAAATTAAAGGACAGGAGCAAAATGAAGAGCATGTTACTATTAGTTCAGCTACAGGCAATTATTTGCAAAAAAAACTTAGATCGGAATTTGATACTACTTCTAGGCCTGTGAAAAGAATTGGAAATATTTTAGATCAAAAAATAAAAGGTAATGTTGCATACACAGCAAAGGAATTAATAAACTACTGGCACAGGAATCGCCGGAATTAGTAATCCACGATGCAAACCTTGCTCCGGCCTGGATAAGTAAAATGCTTGGGGAAATGGCTAATCTGTTATAAGGAAATGGACAGCTTGTGTAAGGCAGTAAAAAGTTATCAGATCGATGGAAACATTCTATAAATTAAACACAGCACGAAAGCAGGCAATCTTTAACCTGGCTGCTGTCCAGACGGGTTTGCCGGAATCCGCTATCGAAAAAGACTGGTGGGTCACCATGGTTTTAAAAGCGATATTTTCGCTTCCTTATGCGAATCATATCGTGTTTAAAAGAGGAACATCTTTAAGTAAAGGCTGGAAACTTATCGATCGTTTTTCTGAAGATATTGACTTGGCATTGGATAGGACTTTTCTGGGTTTATTTGAAGGAGATTTATCCAAAAAACAAGTTACCAGGTTGCGGCAGGCATCGTACCTATTTATAAGTAATGGCCTGCTAAACGATTTAAAGGAAAAAATAACAGCAATGGGAATAACGGGTTTCAACCTCTTTGCCTGGGAATCAACATCCAGTGATACCGATCCAGCCACTGCCTGCTTACCTCCCTCCATCCGCCCGCTTCCTGCGCAATTGCAGGCCATTCAATCACTACCTCACTACAATCCTCATTATTATGCTCCCGCCGGTGCGGATTTGCAATCGCCGCTACAATCTATATCAGTTCCATATCCAGCGCGGATTTGCAATCATATAACTGGTAGCAGCCGCTAAACTCTGCAACTGCTCACATAGTTCTATTTTGCAGCTTATCGGTAGTTTTTTTCGATTCAGTATAGGCAAGCAGGCAATCGTGAATCGCTGTATAAAGGTCGTATTCCGATGATCTCACAATAAAATCGACAGAAAGGTTGCAGTATATCATAAAATCCTGAATTTCCTTGTCCGTTTCAAAGTGCGTAACACGTTTTACTACCCCGGCATTGTATCTCCGTGCGGCAACTACTTTCCTCTGATCCTGGTTTGTCAGCGATTCGAACAGACGTCGGCTTTTTCCTTCTTTACTAAATGCGTCGTACATGGCAGTTATAGGCCCGGGAACGGTAAACGTAAGTCCGGGATCAACCATACCCGGAATGCTGGTTTTGGGCTGACCGCCAGGAATGGGCGTATTATAAAACTTCGGATCGTTGAGTTTCAGATCCGGAATATTGGGCGTTTGATCCTCCATAGCAAGAACGGCTTCTTTCAGCGCTTTGGCATCATACGGCCAGGGATAAATGGTAACACCCGAAATCTGCGTTGTATCCACAAGCATCACAATATGAACAGGAATAAGCGGCGATTGCCTGTAAGCCGGAACATAATATTTGTATGGAATATATCCAACACATGTAAAACGCATGGTATCACCGGGCATTGCTGCAATGCGAAACTGTCCTTCCCAATTGCTGGTGGTTCCCCAACGTTGCGAAATATTAACGATATGAACACTTTCGATATTTTTATTATCCGGGTTTGAAACAAATCCTTGAACGGAAACTACATCATCAATGCCAAATTGCTGAGCATTCGTATAAACGAATAAAAACAGGAAAAGAAGAAAGAAAAAGATGCTTCTGCGCATAAAACAGTTATTAATGATGCAAAAGTAGCTGTATATCAGGCTGTAGAAAAGTTAATACTTGTTAACATTTGTATCAGCAGCGTATAAATTTATACGGCTATTTTGCTTTCGTCACTACAATCCCGATTTTCATCAAACCCTTGTGTCTGAATATAAGGTATCATCCCTGAAAGAATAATCTTGCATTTCCCTTTGGCAATGTTATGTTCTTAAACTATTTGAATATTTTCTTAAAGGAAATAGCTTTTTGATAACTAGTCGGTTTTGCAATAAGTTGTGCATATTTGTAGTCCAACTATAAAAATACACAAAATTGAAATACATTTCAACAGGATGATGATATCGTTAAATTCAGGAATTTGACCCCGAAATTATTTCAGGAATAGTCCGTAATAGTCTATGGATAATGAACAAAATAGTATTATATAACCACGAATTCTATTTCTTCGCTTTCGTTACCACAATCCCTAGCCTGCAAAATTCATAAGCATGTCCTTTGCTTTCTTTTTCAATGACTTTGTGTCTTTGCGGCTAAATCCTTCTTTTAAAATTTTGACCACACGGACACAATTAAGGACTATGAATAGATAGACTAGATAAACAACATCTCCGCTCGTGTTTTCTATTCCATATTACTATGATTCATTGTTTTCAATATTTTAACGCATCTTTCTATTTCACTAAACCACAGATATGCTAAAAAAGGAATAACAAGGACAACTAATTTGTTAAAATGCCAGGCTTCCCTAAATTCAAGATGCATAAAATGCATAACGGCTCTTGTCATACCACAACCTAAGCATTCGCGATTGAAACATATTTTTGATAAACAGAGTTGGGCCGTTGAGTGGTCAAAAAAATCGGCCGGGAAACACAATAAAATAAATGGGCTCACTAAAAGCAAGCCCAAATAGATTTTTGTAAAAAGACGATGATTGCGAATCAAATTATTTTCTTAAGACGTGAACCAAAGCATGAATTACTCCTGGAAGACCGCATAAAAGCGTTAAAATAAGGTTAACAATAAAGGGTTTGCCAGCATCATTGTATTTAAGATAAACAGCCAATGGAGGAAGCAGGAAACACAAAACAATAAGTAGTACTAGATCATCATCAACGGGTGATGATTTGGTGCTTTCTTTAGCAGCGGATGCTAATTTTTCATTACTTTTTACAGTGGTAGTTTCTTTAGTCGAATGTTGTTTTCCGGGAAAAGCGGCCATTGAAAAATGTGCGATGCCAAAAACAAATAAAAGTAAAAACAGCGGTGCTGCAAGCTTTGAGAATAAATTTTTCATAGATTAATGTTTGGATTTATGATTTCATTATTTTTGCACTAAATTAAAAAAAAAAACAAATGAAAAGTGTTTTTACTATTTTTTTTCTGCTTTTTTTTCAAATTTCTTATTCACAGATAGTTGAACTTACCGGAGTGGCTATTATCGGGAATTCACAGATGTCAAAATACATGATTGTTTATGAAATGAATGATGATAATACTATCAAAGGCTATTCGGTTTCGGATATTGGAGGCGATTCCGAAACAAAAGCAAAGATAAATGGGTTCTTCAATCCTCGTAAAAAAACATTAAGATTTGAAGAGAAAAATATTATCAGTTCAAAATTAAATCTCTCGTTTAATGATTTTTGTCTAATGAGCGTTACCGGCAAATTTGATAAAAAGAACGATAAGCAAATTTTCACAGCACATTTTGTATCTAAATCGCCTAATTATAAATTATCCTGCGACTCGGGAACAATGATCCTTACTACAACTGAAAACGCACTAGAATTAGCTGCTAAATTTTCAAAATCAGTTGAAAAGATTGCATTACCCGATACCATCAAAAAGATAATCTATGAAAACCTACCGCCAGTTAAACCTGTCGAAAAAATTAAATCTATCCATGCAGGTAGCATAACTAAATATACATTATTGTCCGATACTGTCCAGCTCGATATATTTGACGACAAATTGCAAGACGGAGATAAAATCACTGTTCTAAAAAACAATGTTGAAATCCTTTCGAATTTTGAAACCACAAAAAAAGTTCAGTCACTCAAATTTGTAATCGACAAAAATGAAGCGTCGGTATTGTTTACTATTATCGCAACAGACGAAGGATCGTCACCTCCAAATACGGTAAAAGTTTTCTTAATAAATGGCAATGAAAAAGTACTTCTTATAGCACCTTTAAAAAAGGGTCAGATGGTTAAGATAATGTTACAAAGAAAAGGAAAGAGCAATTAAGTTAATGCTGAAAGTTGTATTTGTTTTGTCATTATCAGCACATTAACAAAACCAAACTCCAAATCGCTCGGATTTGAAATCCGGGTGAATGAAAATTCATTAAATACACAAACGCAGTTTTTTCAAATTTTCGGCAACTAAGGAAAACGGAGATTGTGAAAGCACGAATTCTATTTCTCTGCTTCCGTCACCACAATCCCTATCTCATCAATTCCTTCGGTTTGAATATACGGAATCATATTTTCGAGTGTGATTTTGCAATTGCCTTTGTCGGCCATATTTATACCTTTCCAAAGAATGAGGTGTGCTTCGGATTTTGTAGCATCAGGCTGAGTTATCATTTTACCGTTTTCACGAACCATAATACTTACTTCGCGCATACGCTCCTCGCCTGATGGCGTAGTTATAATTGCATATAAAGGGAGTTTGTCATACTGAAATTTATCGCTGCAACGCACAATAAGTGTAATATCATAGATTTGTCCGGGTTCAGCCACCGGAATATCAAACTGTTTGATATCAAAACGATCCCAGGTTGAATTCTTTATCTTAAGGTAGGTTTCGGAAACAGGACCTTTATCGCAGGATGTAAAGGTTAGTGCAAGAATTAAGAAAAGAAAGGTGCTGATACTTCGTTTAACGATTTTCATATGAGTTTGTATTTTAATGTTTTATGCAGATTTTATTCTTAAATCAATTTCCTTAATCCTGATCTAGGTTTACAAAGTTTGTAAACCCATTCAGGACAAGATGACTCGTCCTGAAATTTGTTTACAGTTTTTATGGTATTGTACCCCTCTGTCCTTCGGACATCTCCCCTTGAAAAAGGGGAGACCCTTCAGTCAAATGGCCTTTCTGCCCCTCTCCCCTTGCCTCCCACTCCCCTTGTCTCCTCGTCTCCTAATAGCCCCTCGCCTACCCAATCACACCGCTTCCGAAGCAAATCCGCGAATCCTTGTCGTAAACCACGCCAAACTGTCCGGCAGCTATACCCGAAACCGGAACCGAAGACTTAATCACAAAGTTATCATTTTCTTTTTTCAGGATGCCTTTGGTAAAATCGGGTGTATGACGGATTTTGAAAGTTATTTCATGATCAATGTTTTCATCTATCCATGGGTCGCCGCTGATAAAATTAAAATCGACAAGATTAATTATATCACCGTACTGCGATTCGGGATCGTAGCCATTCGACACATAAACCGTGTTTTCAGCCGAATCCTTTTTTACAACAAACCATGGGCCGCCACCGAGGTTTAATCCTTTACGCTGACCGATGGTGTGAAACCAGTATCCTTTGTGCCTGCCGAGTATTTTTCCGGTTTCAAGCTCTACAATATTTCCCTCTTTTTCGCCGATGTATTTTCTTAAAAAGTCAACGTAATTCACTTTCCCGAGGAAACAAATGCCCTGACTGTCGCGGCGGTGGGCACTGGGCATATTCTGCCTTTGAGCAATTGCCCGGACTTCGCTTTTCATCATGCTACCGACAGGAAACAAAAGCTTACTTACCTGGCTATATGTTATTTGGGCAAGGAAATCCGTTTGGTCTTTTATCGGGTCTTTTGCCGTTGCGAGCCAGGTTTTACCGTTTTCTATCACAGTATTGGCATAATGACCCGTTGATATTTTATCAAAATCCTTGCCCCAGTATTTTTCAAACTCACCGAATTTGATCAGCCGGTTGCACATTACATCCGGATTTGGCGTAAGCCCTTTGCGGACAGCATCTAAAGCATAAGCCATTACATTGTCCCAATATTCCTTATGCAAAGGAACTACTTCCATTTTTAATCCGTAATACTTTGCCAGCCAGGTAGTAAGCTCAATATCTTCTTCCGAAGAACAGTCAAGGAAACCTTCGTCATCTTTCATGCCAATGCGGATATAAAAGATAACGGGCTCGTGACCCTGCTCTTTTAAAAGGTGAAGCATAACTGAGCTATCGACACCTCCCGATACTAATGCGGCTATTTTCAATGAATGTGTTATTTTGATGCCTGCAAAAATACTGTTTTTAAAGATTAGAAAAATGTAAAACCAATTTGCTTGCCCCGGAATCATTGTTTTGCCACACTAATATTGTAACTTTATAGTGTTGAAAAAATCTTTTAACCTTGAAATTCATTCGCATCTATTCAAAAAATAAACTGTTGGCAAGTTTGCTGTCATTCATTCTTTTCAGCAATTGCCAATCGCATACCAATACCCCTGAAATTATGAAATCTCCGGATACTTTGCAAAACCGTGAGCCAGCAGTGGCCGGTAGTTTTTATCCTTCCGATCCTGTTGAATTACGGCAGATGCTGCAACAGTTTTTTGTAAAAGCCCCTGTAAATGAATCTGATGATAATGTATTGGCCATCATTTCGCCTCATGCCGGCTATGTTTTTTCGGGCGAAGTAGCCGCTGCGGCTTTTAAACAGATTGATCCTGAAAAAGCATACAAAACAGTTTTTATTATCGGCAACAGCCACCGCAATGCATTTCCGGGAGCTTCCGTTTACAGTATCGGAAATTATTTAACTCCGCTCGGAAGTGTGCAAACCGATCGGGAAACAGCACAAAAAATTGCCGAAGAAAATAAAATACTGGCATACGAGCCTTCTTATCAAAGCAATGAACACAGTATTGAAGTTCAGATTCCTTTTCTGCAATATTGGTTAAAAAAGGATTTTAAAATTGTACCCATACTTCTTGGCACTCAGGATGAGGGGATTTGTAAAAAAATAGCGGATGTGCTTCAGCCTTATTTCACTAGCGAAAACCTCTTTATTATCAGCACCGACTTTTCACACTATCCCACATATAATGAAGCTGTTAAAACGGACAAACAGATTGCGGATGCTATAATCACCAATAATCCGGATACGTTTAGAACTGCGGTTGAAAGTTGCACCGAAAAAAAAGTTGCTAACCTGGCTACCGGTTGCTGCTCCTGGCCATCAGTTATTACACTGATGTATGTTACTGAGGAAATGAAAGATATATCGTACAAACAGATTTTATATAAAAACTCAGGTGATTCGGAGTATGGCGGAAAGGACAGAGTAGTAGGATATTATGCATTGAGCGTATCGCAACAAAAGCAAAATACACTACTGCTTAATGATGCCGAAAAAGAAGAGTTGCTAAAAATTGCGCGAAATACAATTTATACTTTCCTGAAGGACGAGAGCATTCCTGATGTAAATCTGAAAACCATGCCGCAAGCACTTCTCAATCCTGCCGGAGCCTTTGTAACGCTGAAAAAATCGGGTAACCTGCGTGGATGTATCGGGCATTTTGAAGCGGATTATCCGTTGTATAAAATCGTACAGAAAATGGCAGTAGCCTCTGCCACTCAGGATTACCGTTTCGACCGGGTTTCGCCGAATGAAATGAATCAGATTGATATTGAAATTTCAATGCTCACGCCCATGCAAAAGATAAGCGATGTGAATAAAATCCGGCTTGGTACTGATGGAATTTATATTAAGAATGGTTCGAAAAGCGGCACTTTTCTGCCACAGGTTGCCACCGATACCGGCTGGAACCTGGAGGAATTCCTTGGCCACTGCTCCCGCGACAAAGCCGGAATAGGGTGGGAAGGATGGAAAGATACGGATACCGAATTATTTGTTTACCATTCGTTTGTGTTTGGTGAAAAGGAATAACATCTGATAAAAAAAACAATTTCACCGATAAATTACGGTGGTTCATTCTAACAAAACATACTTTCCGCCGTTTAATCCTTTCCGGAAAAGTAAACGGACAATACTTTTGTTAAAAACTGAAAACATATGCAAACGATATTAGGATCAGGCGGTATTATAGCCAATCACATCGCAAAATCATTACCGTTATACACAGCCGATATCCGGTTGGTAAGCCGTAACCCGAAAGCTGTAACAGGCAAGGAAGAATTAGTGTCAGCCGATCTTACTTCACCCGATCAGGTAATGAAAGCAGTGAAAGGCTCCGAAGTGGTTTATCTTACAGCAGGATTGCAATACAACATTAAAGTGTGGCAGGAACAATGGCCGCTCCTTATGCAGAATGTGATAAATGCCTGTAAGGAAAACGGATCTAAACTGGTGTTCTTTGATAATGTGTATATGTATGGAAAAGTTGTTGGCCCGATGACTGAAGAAACACCGTTTAAACCTGTCAGCCGTAAAGGGGAAGTAAGAGCAAAAATTGCGACCATGATCCTGGATGAAGTAGCAAAAGGCTCATTAACAGCACTTATTGCCCGTTCCGCCGATTTCTACGGACCGGAAACGAGCAATAGCTTCCTGAATATGATGGTTTTCGAAAACCTGAAAAAAGGGAAAGCAGCTCAGTTTATGATCAGCAAATCCGCAAAACATTCGTTCACATACACACCCGATGCCGGAAAAGCGACTGCCTTGCTCGGCAATACGCCATCAGCCTATAACCAAACTTGGCATTTACCTTCCGATATGAATGTGTTAACCGGTGAACAGATAGTTTCAATAGCGTGTAATGAACTGAATATGAAACCAAAAATTACTGTTCTTCCAAAACTGATGATTCAAATGGCCGGACTTTTCAATCCTATCATCAAAGAAACTGTTGAAATGCTTTATCAAAATGACTCTGAGTATATTTTTGATTCAGGAAAATTTGATAAAGCTTTTTCATTCGATAAAGTATTGTACCATGAAGGGATTCGTGGTACACTGAAATAATTCATGTGGGTAAGAAAACGAAAAAAGCACTGGTTGAAGGTGCTTTTTTTGTGTAATGAATACCGTTTTATATCAAGCCTTTTGCATGTTTTTCACGTATAGCCTGTAGCATATCTTTTGTCATACTTTCAAGATTCCAGTTCGGTTTCCATCCCCATTCTTCGCGGGCACAGGAATCGTTCATGCTGTTAGGCCACGAGTTGGCAATACCCTGTTTCATTGGCTCCACATTATAGTCCATTACAAAATCAGGAATATGTTTCCGGATTTCGGCCGCAATCATTTCCGGATCGAAACTCATGGCAGTAACGTTGAACGAATTGCGGTGAACCAGTTTTGAAGGATCAGCCTCCATCAGGTTAATGGCTGCTTCGAGTGCATCGGGCATATACATCATATCGAGGAAGGTACCAGCTCCAAGCGGACAGGTATATTTTCCGTTTTTAACGGCTTCGTAATAAATTTCAACAGCATAATCGGTTGTACCTCCGCCTGGTAAGGTTACATTCGAAATAATCCCGGGGAAACGGACTGATCGCGTATCGACACCAAATTTTTTGTAATAATAATCGCTGAGTAGTTCACCGGTTACTTTGGTAATTCCGTACATAGTTTGCGGACGCTGAATGGTATCCTGTGGTGTGTTATCCAGCGGTGTGCTTGGGCCAAACGAGCCGATTGAACTGGGTGTAAAAAGCGCACAGTTATACTCACGGGCAACTTCGAGGCAATTCATCAATCCACCAACGCCAATTTGCCACGCCATAAGTGGCTTGGATTCACCAACTGCTGAAAGTATAGCGGCAAGATTATAAATTGTATCGATTTTATACTTCTTAACCAAATCAGCAATCTGTTGCACTTCAGTAACATCTACATATTCGGCAGGTCCTGAGTTTAAAAGTTCGCCTGTGGGTTCGGGGCGGAAATAACCGGCAACCACACTGCTGTTTCCATAAATTTTTCTGAGTTTCATGGTAAGCTCTGAGCCGATCTGGCCTACTGCTCCGATTACAAGAATATTCTTCATTAAGAATTACAATTTTTATTGTTAAACGATTCACAAATTGCGGCAAATTTAATCAAATTTGCTTACCCAACTGCTATTTGGGTTCAGCTTCCGAATATTTTTATATTGCTGTTATTCAACTATTTAAAAATACAAATTACGTGTTTTACTGATACTAAGCCTGTTTGTTGCGAAACCGCTTTAAAATAGTGACTCATTTTAACGAATTTCCTTTTGTGCAGGCTAATAATTTTTACCTTTGCCTGCGCTTAAAAATGTATTTTCAACAGTGAAATTATTAAAAATCAACATACTATGTACACGAAATTTCAGGATTACCTTACAAAAGAGCTTGCCGGAATAAAAGAAGCCGGTTTATTTAAAAACGAAAGAATACTTATTTCGCCTCAGGGTGCCGAAATCACGATAAGTTCAGGTGCCCATGTGCTCAACTTCTGTGCCAACAATTACCTTGGTCTTTCGAATAACCCGCAACTGATTGCTGCTGCCAAGGAGGCTTTGGATACACATGGTTACGGACTTTCATCGGTGCGTTTTATCTGTGGCACAATGGATTTGCACAAAACCCTGGAAGCTAAAATAGCGACGTTTTTCGGTACAGAGGATACTATCCTGTATGCCGCCTGTTTCGATGCCAACGGAGGTGTTTTTGAGCCACTTCTGGGCGAAAATGATGCTATAATTTCCGATTCGCTTAATCATGCTTCCATCATTGACGGTGTGCGGCTTTGTAAAGCTCAGCGTTACCGGTATAACAATTCCGATATGGCCGATCTGGAAGAACAGCTAAAACTTGCACAAGCCCAGAATTTCAGATTGATAGTTACTGATGCGGTTTTCTCAATGGATGGCAATGCGGCCAAACTTGACGAGATATATGCCCTTGCGCAGAAATATGATGCAATGATAATGGTTGACGAATGCCACTCGGCGGGAGTTGTAGGTAAAACTGGTCGTGGTATTACCGAACTTCACAATGTGAGGGGTAAAATCGAAATTATTACCGGAACCCTTGGCAAAGCTTTTGGCGGAGCCATTGGCGGATTTACAACTGGTAAAAAAGAAATTATTGATATGCTTCGCCAGCGTTCGCGTCCATATCTTTTCAGCAATTCAATACCTCCCGTGGTTGCAGCAGCCGGCATAAAAATGGTGGATATGATGAGCGAAACCAATGAACTGCAGGATAAGCTTCACGCAAATACCGATTATTTTGTTGAAAAAATGATTGCAGCAGGCTTCGATATAAAACCAACGCAAAGTGCTATTTGTGCTGTTATGCTCTATGATGCCAAACTGAGCCAGGAAATGGCGGCTAAACTGCTCGACGAAGGCATTTATGTAATCGGCTTCTATTACCCGGTAGTGCCAAAAGACAAAGCCCGTATCCGTGTTCAGATTTCTGCTGCTCACGAACGTGAACATTTGGATAAATGCATCGCTGCTTTCACTAAAGTTGGTAAAGAGCTTGGTGTTATTAAAAGTGAAGATGGGGGCTGTGGCTGCGGTTGTAGTTGCAATTAAACACATTGGTTTTAAGGAAATAAATTTGCCAGAAGGCTGCCGGAAATGGCAGCTTTTTGCTTTTGAAGCAGGTAAAACATCTTTATAGTTATGACAAACAAATAGTTCATATCATTTTGTAACGAATAATATCACTTGCAGGAATCAAAACTTTTACCCGTTTGTTTAATATACAGTTATAAAAACGAATAAGATATTCACAAAAAACTTCATTTCATGAAATATAACCAACTAGGAAAAACAGGCGTTCTTGTTTCGGAATTATGCCTTGGCACAATGACTTTTGGTGGAAAAGGGTACTGGAAAGCTATTGGCGAGCAAACGCAGGAAGAAGTAAATAAATTAACAAAAACGGCCATCGACAGTGGCATTAATTTCATTGATACAGCAAATGCATATTCCGAAGGAGTATCGGAAACCATGCTAGGAAAAGCTCTTTTCAGTCTTGGAATTCAAAGGCAACAGGTTGTTGTAGCAACAAAACTACGTTTACGCATGGGAAGCGGAGCTAACCAGGTTGGATTGTCGCGGCTACATATTTCCGATTCGGTTGAAGATAGCCTGATGCGTCTTGGCCTTTCGCACATCGATCTGTTGTATATTCATGGTGTGGATACGCTTACACCACTCGAAGAAACGATGCGTGGACTTGAGGATATTGTACGCTCTGGAAAAGTCCGTTACATCGGTATAAGCAACCACCCGGCCTGGATGGTAGCAAAAGCCAACGGGATTGCCGACAAAATGGGCTGGACCAAATTTGTTGCACTACAGAACTATTATAGTATTGCAGCGCGCGATGTGGAACGTGAGATAATCCCTTTAGCACTCAGCGAAGGAATTGCTTTGATGCCCTGGAGTCCGTTGGCAGGAGGATTTCTTTCAGGCAAATTCAACCGTAACGGCGAAGTGGCTGGTGATAGCAGAAGAGATACATTTGATTTCCCTCCGCTTAATAAAGCTAAGGCTTATGATATTATTGATGTGCTGTTGCAAATCGGAGAAAACCATAAAGTATCGGCTGCTCAGGTTGCATTGGCCTACATATTAAAAAAACCAGGCGTAACAAGTATAATTATCGGTGCCAAAAAGCACGATCAATTAATGGATAATATTGCTGCAACTAAACTTCAGTTATCAGAAGATGAAATGCTGCAACTTGATACGATAAGCGCATTAACTCCCGAATACCCAGGCTGGATGCTGGAAAGGCAGGCACAGGGACGGCTCCCACAGAGCTGACATTGGATAATCCATGGCATTTAAAAAATTCGGCGGTAATAAAAAATCTATTTTGGGATGCAATTACTTGCATTTCAAGTTACTTCAATAAAATATAAGCCTCATTGCTTTGAAAAAAGAAGATAAAAAGCAGAACCGGATTTTCAATTCAGCCTGTTAACTCCAGAAATGCAGCAATTCTTCTTTACTTTCTCTTTCTTTCAATACTTCAAACGTGTCATTTTCCAAATGATATCCTATTACTTTGGGCATCTGCCTGCTGTTATACCTCGACCACATACTGAGTGTATAAGCTCCGGCATCATGAATAAGAATATAATCACCTTCAACAACTTCCGGTAATTCCAGATCCGTAGCCAGCACATCGCCGGCAAAACATAAAGGTCCGGCAACGATATATTTGTTGGTATCCATACCTGATTTCAGATTTCCAATTTTATCGGTAACGGTAATTTCGTGATGCCAGTCGCCGGGATTATAACACTTGCGTAGAAAAAGATCAGCACCCACATGTGTAATAATTATATTAATCCCCGGTTCACGTTTTACATATTCCACTCTTGCAGCTACCCAGCCCGAATTGGCATAAATATACCGGCCAAACTCGGTAATCAGCCTGAAGTCGTCAGTAAAAAGCTCCTGACAGGTTTCTTTTAGCATCGAATGATATTGCTCTATTGTAACAGGTTCTTTATCTGTATAATACGACACAGGAAGTCCACCACCTATATCAAAAACCGAGATCGGGGATTTTGAGACCTTTATCAGATTCGAATTTATTTCGAGTGCCAGGTCGAGCACTTTCCGTATGCCTTCGATAAGCAACGGAACCGGACAACCCTGCGATCCGATATGCACATGAATGCCTTTAAGCCATTTATATTTCAGGTAATAATCAATTATTCGCTGCCTGTTTTCAAGTAACGGAACCCCGAACTTGGAGATTGTGCCTGCAACACTTGTC
>JBBSDC010000096.1:0-15106 GCA_038249705.1 Bacteroidales bacterium
ACCGGTGCCACCGGAGCAACATTTTCAAATTTACCAACAGGTGTAACAGGTGTCTGGGCAGGTAATGTGGTAACGATCAGCGGAACCCCGACTGTAGCCGGAGCAGCACTTACCTATACTGTAACTCTCACGGGTGGCTGCGGTGTAATCACGACAACAGGAACCATAGCAGTTACTGCAAATAACACGATCACAAGAACTTCTGCTGCTGCAACCACTGCACAGACTGTTTGTATCAATACGCCAATCACCAATATCACCTATTCAACAACCGGTGCAACCGGAGCAACAGTTACAAATTTACCAACAGGTGTAACAGGCGCATGGGCAGGTAATGTGGTAACGATCAGCGGAACCCCGACTGTAGCCGGAGCAGCAAAAACCTATACGGTAACCCTGACGGGTGGCTGCGGCATGAGCACGACGTCAGGAACCTTAGCGGTAATTCCGACGGTAACAATCAATGGTTTCAGCCCTGCCACATCAAACCGCTGCCAAGGGTCAGGATCAGTAACCACCACCACAACAGCGAACAATTCAACCGGAATTACTTATAGTCTTGATGCAGCAAGTTTAACAGGTGGAAATACAATTGATGCAATCACAGGCACTGTAACATATGTGGCAAGCTGGAGCGGAACAACCATTATTACCGCTAGCGCTGCAGGTTGTAACGGACCGGCTATCACTACTCTTACTGTAACAATATCCCCAACTATTGGAGTTCCTGTTTTTATACTTGGTGCAACATCAGATCGTTGCCAGGGGGCTGCAACTGTAATATATACAGCTACTTCTTCTAATACCATAGGAATATCATACTCTCTTGATGCTTCGTCTGTTACGGGAGGTAATTCCATAAATGCTGGTACAGGAGAGGTCGCCTATGTGGCAAGCTGGAGTGGAACGACTATTATAACAGCCAGCGCTGCAGGCTGTAGCGGACCCGCAACAGCTATTCATACAGCCACCGTTGTACCCGATGGCTCGTGGACCGGAGCACTAAACAGCGACTGGAATAACCCGGGCAACTGGGCTTGCGGATTACTTCCCGGAATTGCATCCGATGTAACAATCGCCAACGGGAAACCTAATTATCCGACACTTTCATCCGGCGTTACCGGAAAAACACGCAATCTTACAATTCAGAATGCGGCATATGTTACCATAACAGGCAATACGCTTGAAATAGCCGGTGTGATTTTGAACAGCGGAATATTTACGGCTACAAGTGGTACTATCGAAATGAAAGGCATTGCAGTACAGAGTATTCCTGCAAACGCATTTTCGGGTAATGAACTTGCAAACCTGATAATAAACAACGCTTCAGGAGTATCACTTGGAGGTAGCCTTGCTGTTACCGGAATTGTGAAAGCCACTTCGGGCAACCTGAATACAAACAATTTCCTTAAACTTATTTCTACTGCTGCACAAACAGCGCTTATTGATGGTTCCGGTTCCGGACAAGTGTTAGGAAATGTTACCATGCAACGATATCTTACTTCCGGATTCGGATACAAGTATTTCAGTTCGCCATTCCAGTCGGCAACGGTTAACGAATTTGCAACAGAAGTTGATCTTGCGAATTCATTCCCAACATTTTATAAATACGACGAAAACAATAGTCATGACTCTTCAGGAGTAACCGTTTATCGTTCCGGCTGGCTTAACTATGTAAATCCCGTTAATCCACTACTGCCACTGGCCGGGTATGCAGCCAATTTCGGCCCGCTGGTTCCCCCTGCTCTTGTTGAAATGAGTGGTGTTGTAAATAACGGTAATTTTCAAGTCTCACTTTTCAATCACAACCGGAAATATACAAAGGGATTTAACCTGGTAGGTAATCCGTATCCTTCACCAATAGACTGGGACAATGCCGGTTGGACAAAAACGGAAATCGATAATGCCATCTATTTCTTTAATGCGGGGAATACTGATCAGTATTCAGGTGTTTACAGCAGTTATGTAAATGGTGTTTCGAGTGGTAATGCTGATAATATTATAGCATCCATGCAAGGCTTTTTCGTGCATGTATCCAATGGCACTTACCCGGTTAGCGCAACACTCGGTGTTTCCAATGCAGTGCGTTTAACGATGCTGAATCCGTTGTTTAAAAGATCTTATTACGACTATCGGACTGTTTTACGCTTTTCAGCAAATTTTGATACAAAAGATGCAATTAGTGATGCTGCTGTTATCTATTTTGATGAGTATGCTTCAGGTGATTTTGATATTGATTTTGATGCTTTGAAATTAAAAAATACTGATAGCAGGGTTCCTAATATATATAGTATTGCACCCGATTTAAACCAGCTTTCCATCAGTGGTATGCAACAACCGATTGACAGCTTATCAATAATTCCGCTGGGGATTTCAACCTTGGTAGATGGATCGGTGACTTTTAAAGCACAGGATATTAGTGAACTTCCTTCGTATATTAAATTGTATCTAATTGATAAACAGAAAAATGCTTATCACAATCTAAGGCTGAATTCCGAATACATGTTTTTTCAGAAAGCAGGTGAGGACAACAGCCGTTTAGCATTGGCTTTTTCGTTAGTGGAACTGTATCCACCGGGAACCATTGTTGGAGATATGTTCACCATTTCGCATTCGGAGGATATTGTACATATTGATATTGATCTTCCGGAAGGCAGAAAAGGAAATTTATTAGTTACTAATATGCTAGGTCAGATATTAATAAGAAAGGACGTTGAGAAAAAGGTAACTGTTGAACTCAGCCCACTCGAAGGAACCGGTATTTACCTGGTAACCCTGGTTTCGGGAGAAAACAGACAATCTGAAAAGGTTTTACTAAGAAAAGATTATGAATAATAAAATATTTAA
Source organism: Bacteroidales bacterium (assembly GCA_038249705.1). Lineage (GTDB taxonomy): Bacteria > Bacteroidota > Bacteroidia > Bacteroidales > UBA4417 > UBA4417. Next base: position 2,848 of record JBBSDC010000096.1, read on the forward strand.
TCCGTTGCTGCGAAAGTTGCTTCTGCCTTTTCTTCTGTTCAGTGGTATGATACTGCTTACTGAAAAGGCGTTTGCGCAGGAAGATCCTCCAACACCCATTGTGGTTACAGTGAGTATATTGCAGCATTTGAGTTTTGGTACATTTATACAGAATGGAGTTTCTGGAACCGTTACCGTTACTCCGCAAGGCAGCCGGATGGCTTCAGGAAGCATTATACTACCGACTTTTTTCTCTGTTGTAACGCCATCGCTTTTCGAAGTAGCATCGAAACCTGGTACACTTATCACTATCAGTAATGGGCCCGACACGCAATTATCAGGCAGCAACGGTGGATTTCTTACCCTGCATGTCGGGGAAGCTAGTACTGGTGCCACTTTTATTACTTCTACTAACAATACCCAGGTATTTATCGGTGGTACACTTTTGGTAAACTCGGTACTTGCCAATCCACCCGGAGAATACAGTGGTATTTTTCAGGTAACATTTATTCAGCAATAACACACGCTTAGCACGAAATGAAACAAACACCTGTTTTTCAATTTATTACAAGCCCGAAATGCAATAGTATTCCGGCTCGTATTATTTGGGTTGTGGGTATGTTTTTGCTTCTTTTCATTATTTCAACACCTGCTTTCAGTCAGGATGAACCTGAATATGACGAAATTTCAATTTTCCTGAATGTTCCTCGTGTTGGTGGAATTGAACTTCCTGCTGTTATTAGCAACGAAAATGTTTATCTCCCTGTTGTTGATTTCTTTTCTTTTCTCAAAATAAGAAACGTAGCTTCGGCTGAATTTGATTCCATTACTGGGTTTTTCCTGAACCAGGAATCATCGTATGTAATTGATAAGCAAAATAACAGGATTACCTTTCAGGGTAAAGTTTATACACTTGAACCTGCTGATATGATTCAGACTCTTGATAATTTGTACCTGAAATCAACCTTTTTTGGAATGATTTTCGGCCTGGATTGTAGTTTTAATTTCCGAAGCCTGGGAGTAACGCTGAACACTAAAATTGAATTGCCGGTCATCCGCGAAATGCGACAGGAACAAATGCGTACAAATATCAGCAGGCTCAAAGGCGATGTTAAAGCTGATACTACCATCGGACGGTCTTTCGCTGCTTTCCACCTCGGAATGGCTGATTATTCGCTGGTTTCGTCGCAACAGATTAACGGACGTGTCGATACCCGCCTTAATCTTGCAATGGGAGCTGTTATTGCAGGTGGTGAAGCCAATGTATCACTTTTCTTTAATAACAATCAGCCTTTCGAGGAAAAACAGCAACAGTATTTATGGCGATATGTGAACAATGATTTTCGCGCTGTTCGTCAGGTAATCGCCGGAAAAATTGCTACACAGGCAATTTCATCTATGTATTCGCCGGTGGTAGGGGTACAACTTACGAATACGCCTACTACATTTCGCCGGTCGTTCGGATCGTACACGCTCACTGATCGCACTGAACCAGGCTGGACGGTTGAGCTTTATGTTAATAATGTACTGGTCGATTACCTTATTGCTGATGCTTCGGGATTTTATACATTCGAAGTACCGCTTGTTTATGGTAATTCGGCCGTAATGCTCAAGTTTTATGGTCCATGGGGCGAAGAGCGTTCGAAAGTGCAGAATATAGCCGTACCCTTTAATTTTCTTCCTTCAGGCGAAATGCAATATACCGCAAGTGCCGGCTTTGTTGAGGATTCAGTTTTCAGTCGTTTTGCAAGAGGAAATATAAATTACGGTCTTGCCAGTCGTATAACCGTTGGTGCAGGAACTGAATATTTGTCGTCAGTTACTTCAGGCGCAGTAATGCCGTTTGTTAGCACTTCAATCCGGCTTGCGTCAAGCCTTTTAGTATCAGGTGAATATACTTATGGAGTTCGCTCAAAAGCAATTCTTACTTACCGTCTGCCCTCTAACACGCAATTCGAATTGTATTATACAATGTACGAAAAGGGCCAGAAAGCCATAAATTATAATTATCTGCAGGAGCGTAAAGCTGTTGTTTCGGTGCCTTTCAGGGCCAGAACTTTCTCCGCCTATTCCAGATTGACGCTCAACCAGATTATACTTCCTGAATCGGAATATACTACATCCGAGTTTTTATTGTCGGGATCGATGAAAGGCGTTGGAACCAATTTTACCACGTATGCGTTATTTGCTGATGAGGCCAAACCATACGTTTACAGCAATCTTTCATTTTCGTTTCGTCTCCCGAAGTCTTTCGTGCTAATTCCTCAAATGCAATATGAGTACAATAACCAGGAACTCATTTCGGTGAAATGTGGTCTCGAAAAACAATTATTCAGAAATGGATTTCTAAGCGCGTCCTACGAAAAGAATTTTAAAAGTGATATTCATAACCTTGAGTTTACATTCAGGTACGATTTCTCATTTACACAGCTGGCTTTCACCGCAAGGCGAAGCAACAACACAACTACATTTACCGAATCAGCCCGTGGAAGCCTGATATACGACCGCAAGTCAGAATACCTTCATGCCGGAAACCGGACAAGTGTTGGAAAAGGTGGTATTACTATTATGCCTTTCCTCGATATGAACTGCAATGGTGTTCAGGATGCTGATGAGCCTATGGCTTACGGACTTAATATTCACATTTCCGCAGGTAGGATTGAGCACGATTTGAAAGATACCATTATACGGATACTGGATCTGGAGCCTTATGCATCTTATTTCCTCGAATTTGACAAAAATAGTTTTGACAATATCGCCTGGCAGTTGAAAAACAGTACTATGCGGATAACGGTCGATCCCAACAGTTTTAAATTGATAAAACTTCCTGTTTACGTTTATGGCGAAGCTTCCGGTATGGTTTACCTCAATGGATCCGGCAGCCAAAGGGGGCAGGGAAGAGTGATTGTATGTTTCTATAACGAACAAGGCAAGCTGGCAGGACGCACACTTTCCGAATCGGATGGATATTTTAGTTTCCTTGGTTTGCCTCCCGGAAAATACACAGCAGCTATTGACACAGCACAATTGCGCCGTATTAATATGGTTGCTTCGCCTGCTTCTGTCGCATTCGATATCAATCATAGTTTTGATGGCGATATAAAGGACGATTTTGAATTCAGTCTTACATCGTTAGATCCTGAAAAAGAGGAAACTATAATGCCTTTGCGCCAGCCGGTTCCTGTAATTTCACGCGAAGTGATTGCCAAAACGGAAATCCCGGCTGCCGGAAATGTATCTGCGCCTGTAGTCCCCAAAATAGTACTTTCGGTACTAACCAAACCCGATAATGCCAACGATGGCGATGAATCAGGAAATATTAAATCTTATGCCGGAAATTACGCCATACAGGTTGGCGCTTTCAAAGTACTCGAAAATGCTGTGAAAGTAAGAGCACACCTCATTCTTGCTTTAGGCACAAATGTTTATATCCTTGAACAGGGTGGAATGTACAAGGTAATTATCACAGGTTTCGATGAATACGCCAAAGCAAAAGCTTATCTCCCCGAAATAAGGAACAGAGAATACAAGGATGCATTTATTATTGGATTGAAGGAAGCTTCGGGAATGGTATATTATTCCGGTGCCGATAAACAAAGCGGACTTGGCGAAATTCTGGTTGCCATATATAATGAAGCAGGAGCACAGGTTGACCGCACTCGTTCCAATACTGAAGGGTATTTCAGTTTCAAAGGTTTACCAACAGGACGCTATATTGCAAAGGTTGATTCGAACCAACTGAGGATGATCAATATGATTTCGACACCATTAGCTCTTCCGTTCGAATTCGAAAGAAACCTTTTTACTGTTGCCAAAACAAATCTTGAATTCACTCTTCGCACACTTTTACCTGATAAAGTTGCACAGGAGCCCGCAAAAGCTGCTTCACAAATTGAAAAAACAGATCCGGCACAAAAACGGAATGTTGACGGCATTGTTAAAGCCGTGCCGACCATCGGATTGCCGCCACAGCAGGATAACGGCGAAAAAATTACAGGTGTAAAGAAAACAAATCCGTTGCCGGGAACCTATGCCATTCAGGCAGGAGCCTACGTGGATATTGAAAATGCACGGAAAATACGAAGCCGCCTGATTGATGGTTTGAAAATGGATGTATTTATAACCGAAGAAGACGGCATGTTTAAAGTTGTTGTAATCGGTTTCGACGACTATGCCAGAGCTGAAGCATTCCTTCCGGTGATCAGAAACAGGGGATTTACTGAAGCTTTTATTGTTAGAATAAAATAAAGCGGCTGTTTATGGCCGCTTTCATTTAATAATATGAAGTCTGGAATTTTTATGCCAGATTGTACTTCTCGATCTTCGCATTGAGTGTAGGCCTTGTAATATCAAGGTAACGGGCTACTTCTACCTTGTTCCATTTCAAATCATCGAGCACACGCTTGATGTGGTATTTTTCGAGTTCGGCGATAGTTTTAAACTGTATTTCGCCTCCTGTTTCACTTAGCAACAGAGATGGTTTTCGTGTAATAAAAGTGATATTATCTTTTTCCAGTACATCGGCTTTCGACATTACAATAGCTTGTAGAATTGTGTTTTCCAACTCACGCACATTGCCGGGCCAGTCATGATCCTGAAGCATTTCGATAACGCCGTCGCCGATTTTAACTACGTTTTTGCCGAAACGTTTATTTAATTTATGCATGAAATGGATGATCAGGTCGCGGATGTCTTCCTTCCGGTCGCGCAATGGCGGAAGATTTATTGTGAAAACTTTTAGCCGGTAATAAAGATCTTCTCTGAATCTGCCTTGTTTTATCAGTTCTTCCAGGTCTTTGTTAGTTGCAGCAATAATGCGCGCTTTCATCGGAATGGTGTTTTCGCCACCCACTTTCTCAAATTCCAGTTCCTGTATGACCCTTAGCAGTTTTACCTGGGTATTTAATGAAATTTCGCTGATCTCATCCAGAAAGATTGTGCCTTCACCGGCTAGTTCGAATTTGCCGCTTTTATCACGGATAGATCCTGTAAATGAACCTTTTACATGTCCGAAAAGCTCGCTTTCGAGCAACGATTCGGTTAATGCACTGCAATTTACAGTTACCAGAGGCTTTTCGCGTGTGATTCCGGAGTAATGGATAAGCCTGGCAATAAGTTCCTTGCCGGTACCTGTTTCGCCCTGTATCATCACATTTGCTTTATTCATCGAAATACGGCCGATATTTTTAAAAATCTCCTTCATTTGAGCCGTTTTACCGACCAGAAGTGTATCAACAATATCATTCGAAATATCTTCGGGCAGCACACCGTTGAGGTTTCGGCTTACATTAAGCAAATTGAGCGCATCATTAACCACTGATTTCAGCAGAGCTGGCTTAACAGGCTTTTCCAGAAAATCGTACGCTCCCATTTGAATCGATTTAATGGTAAGACCTACATCTCCATGGCCGGTAAGGATAATTACCGGTAAATTATGCTTGATCTGAAGTATTTCAGCAAGTACCTGCAGCCCATTTTTGCCAGGCATAAGGTAGTCAGTTATCACAATATCAGGGAATTCTGAGAGTACAGCGCTGATGCCACTCTCCCCGTCTCCGGCTTCAATAATCGTATAACCTTCACTTCGGAGAGATTCCTTAATTATCATACGGTTTATAGCATCATCGTCGATGATTAATATTTTAGCCATTTCAATATATTAGATTGAGATCAAGTGTCCGGAATATTTTTGGAAAGCTTGTCTCTTCCCAAAATGCAGTAAGGTTTTGTCCTAAACCGCACAAATATAGGAATTATTGAAAAGCCGAAGATGGTTGCAGATTCGCTTTTTATAATTTATTTTACAGTTTGTAAAATTATTATGTAAAATTACAGATTGTATCCCGCAGCATGTAAAAGCTTAACTTCCGGTTTACTGCTTCTCTTTTTAGTTCATTACTTTTTGTTATCGTGACTGATTTTTAATTTCTGAGCAGGTATTTCGATAAAATGCAGGTTTTTTATTTATTCTCCTGTTTGTTTTTAGTTTTATTATATAAAAAATTCCTTTCAGAGGGAAGCAACTCATCCGACAAGGAAAACATAATTCAGATGATCAAAAATATGTGGAAGTGTTATTTATTGCATTATTTTTGCTTCGGTTCATTTAGTCAATATTACAACAATACGTTGCGGAAGCATTAAGTGTAATATTGCAAGTACTGAACCAAATATATACTGTCCTGTCGCTGATTGCTCACAAAAAGTACTGCATACTATGAAAATTAAGCTTAACAGTATTATCAAAATCTCTGTTACCATTGCCATACTTCTTTTCCTTTTCTGGAAAGTGGAATTCAATACGGTTGGTTTTGGCGAAACACTTCGTTCGGTCCGGACCGGATATTTTCTGCTATCGCTCTTTGGTGTTATTCTGGTGCTTGGCATTAAAAGCTATCGCTGGCGAATGCTTATTCAAAATGAGGGTATAAATTATTCGTCGTACAAAGCGTTTGCAGCCTTTATGGCTTCGGATGCCATTGGTATTGTTACACCGGGGCGCATCGGCGAAATTGCGCGTTTGTATTATGTGAGGCAGGAAAGCGATATCAGTTTTTATTCGGCATTTAAAACCATAGTTTCCGACAGGGTTTTCGATTTTACCATGCTCGGCTGGTTCGGGCTATCCGGTATGCTTTTTTACTTCAAAACATTCGGCGATTACCCCGGAATTAATTATGCCATCGGAGTTCTGATACTAATAGTCCTTGGTTATGTCCTGGGTATTAAGTTTCTTGAAATAATTCTGAAAAACAAAAAAATCAGCCGCTTACCTGTTATCAGGTTTGTTTACGAAAGTATTAAAGCTGTTTTGGGGAAAAATACGGTTGCCATGTGGGCTATAACCCTGGTTGCGTATTTTATGTATTTCGCTTTCTCATGGCTTATTATGATTTCGCTCCATCTAACTCCTTCCTATATGGATGTGGTTTTTATCATGAGCATTATGAGCCTGAGTACAATTATTCCTCTGTCGATTGCAGGTTTTGGAACGCGTGAAGCTACGCTGGTTTTGCTTTTTGCCTATTACGGACTGGCGAGTGAAACTGCAATTTCGTTCTCGCTACTTCATTTTACAGCATTTTTCCTTTGGGGTGGATTGATCGGATTGGTGTTCTGGCTGCTAATGCCTATTTCGTTGCAACAAGTTAAGGATGATTCGAAGAGTATCTTTTTGTTGTTTAAACCGGAAAAAACTGAAAAATAAAGTTGGTTTTATTCTTCTTTCAGTGTGTATATATCTGCTTTAAGTTCATCAATCCATACAGTTGATTTACTGTCGTTCCAGAAATAAATTTGCAATTCAGCATCGTCTGGAATAAATTCAGGGGAAATATAGTCAAATTCAATCGTATTCCACTCATTTGGTTTAAATGGGGTTTTTAACATTGAGAGATTAATTGAACGGTATTTAACCAACTTATCTTTATACATAATGGTTACAACCAGGTTACCGTGTTTTGCAATTGAACTGTCACCTGATAGAATCTTTACAGAAGCCCTTATCCAGAAATGATCCTGATAATTGAGGTCTTTGAGTGGTGTTTTAAAACCGGGAGAATAAACATAGGTGCTATCCATCCGTAAACTGAAATTGCCCTGAAAAAATTTCACTGTGCTATCAATATGATCACTTGTTTCAGGTTCAGCCTGTTCAAAGTCATAATGAATCAGGGTTTTGATTGAGTACTGCCTGGTTCTGGTTAAGGTATCGATACTATAGCCCGAGCGTCCCACAAGCATTTTTTCTTCTGGTCTTGTAGCATTGTATTTCCCAAGGACTGATAAATAAGATTCTTTTGTCATACGCGATCCATCCACTACCTCAATCAGGGTTTGTTTTGCCAAAACTGCATTCATATATATAAACAGAGGTAGAATCAAAAGAAAAAGAGATACGACCCACTTCCGTTTTGATAGCATATACTCCAGAAACACGGCCATTGGAAGTAACAGAATGGCATACGACTGTATAAAAGCCCGATAGCCATAACTAATCAGGCTGGTGAAACAAGAGATCATATAAACATTCAAAAAGATAAAGAGTAATGAAAACAAAAATAACTTCCTCTGTTTATAAAAAGAAATAAAAATTCCAGCTATCGCCAATAAGCTCAAGGGGGAATAAATAAACCAGCCTTTCCGGAAACTGAAAAGTGTATTCAAAAATCTGGGATTGCTCCAATCCATCTTTGATGCAGGATCATTGTAAACCGAAACGATGAATTCACCCGCATAAATCCGCCAGTAAATAAATTGAGGTAACAAAAAGACTGCAACAAGTATTCCAGCGCAGATGATTTGCGGAAATCGTTTATAAACTAAGGCGATTTTTACATTAAGAGATTTGATGTCATAGATGTTGTAAAGAACAGGTATTAAAATGGCAATGATTTCCGAAGGTCTTATCGACATTATCAAGCCTAAAGCAATGCCAATTCCTGAAACATATTTCCATTTTTGTTCTTCATGCCATTTTATTGTAAACCATAGCAGAAAAATATATAGATTAAAAAGGTAAGCATGGGGAATCGGATTTCCTAAAGTAGTAAAAAACAATAAGTTAGTTCCAAAATAAGTAATCAATAAGGTAAGTGCAGTAACTTTATCGCTAAAAAAATGCAAGAGCAGTTTTCGTGCAAAAATAATTCCTGCAATCGTGAATAGAAAACCATAAATGATAACGCTTTCTTGATAAGGAGTTGAAAATCCATCAGCCGGCACACCCGTTAGCAAAGCAATGCTATGCCCGATAAAAAAAGCTGGTGCAAGATAAATGGCAGTCCCCATATACATTCGGATAATAACTCCTCCCTTTGGCGATTGCATCAATTGGTAGTAGGTAGGTGTGTTATGGTATTTTTCATTCAATGCTTTAAACTTATCGATATCGTTAAATGACAGATCATGTTGAATGAAAGCCGCAGGAAGGTATAAGTAATACCCATAATTATCGTAAGCAAAAATATTCCCCTGGTGGTAGTTTATTTTTAATATTGTGAAAATCAGGGTAATAAATACAATAGAATAAAAGGTTAAAGGGCTTGTACTTCTGTTCATAGAGTTTAATTTATTTTTGAATTGTTAAAACATTCCTGTAAGGTTGCGTCGCAAAATCATTTCCTTACCTGAAATTTACCAGCAAAAAGCAACACAGAGGGTTTGGCTTTAAAATTATCATATGGCAATTTCATGATTTTTTGATCACGAAATGCAAATTAAATATTAATTATTGTACAGATGCAGAAAAATTACATTTATTTTTTGTGGCTTGTTAGTTTAAAACAGAAAGAATTATACTTTTTTAACTTATCCTGCTATTGGTTTGGTTCAGCAATATAACGAATGACTGATCGATACTTTTATTAAATTTGCAATTCTGTTTTTTGTCGCAGGCACTGTTATACAATTTATTAGCTGCAAAAATACGGAATGCAATATCACAGACCGGGTCGCTGCCTGGTGCAATCGAACTAGGGAAATAAATACGAATGATTAAAAAGTTACAAATCATATTTCTGGTTATCATCCCCGTGTTATTTTTGTTTATCGGGTTGCAGTTCAACCGTACCCATTTTGGCAACGACCCTGAATATGCTTACCTGTTGAATGGTATTAATATCGGCATGTTGAAACCGGTCGGGCATACTGATAATCCGGGAACTACCGTTCAGATTTACAGCGCAGTTATGCTCCGGTTCGCTTACCTGGTTCAGCCGGATAAAGGTGAAGGATTTCAGAAACATATACTTCGCAATTCCGATCAGTATATTGAACTGGAACGAAAAGGTCTGATCTGGATCAATGGCATGGTTGTGCTTGTTTTGGGAGTATTATCCTGGCTTATGCTGCGAAATATCTGGCTGAGCCTTCTTTTGCAGATCATGCCTTTTACTTCGGCTAATCTTACTGAACATGTTTTTACCAAAGTTTCGCCTGAGCCTGTTTTGTTTATGGCATCGGCTGCAATGGTTTTGCTTTGTATACATTTTTATCTGCTGCAGCAGAAAGATGAAAGAAAATTTGCTGTTTATTTTGCCCTGATTTGCGGTTTCGGCCTGGCTACCAAAGCGACATTCCTTCCATTGGTATTTATTCCATTGCTTTTGCTCGCTGATAAGGCAATGCGAAAGCACTTTCTGGTTTATATACTCCCATTCTTTTTCCTTTTTACTCTTCCTGCCGTGCCGCAATATCCGCACATGGCTAAATGGTTTATGGGTCTGACGGCTCATACAGGTACGTATGGCGAAGGTAGTTGGGGCGTTATCAATCCAATTCAGTATCTGAATGATCTTGGTGCTATTTGTTTTTCGAATCCAGTCCTCTCCGTAACACTTTTGGCTACGACCCTGATTTTTGTCATATCATTAATTAATTCAGCTTTCCGAAGCGAATTTAAGAATAATCACATATTCAGGATGTTAACGGCATTTTTGGTCGCGCAGGCAGCAGGTGTATTTATGGTCGCCAAACATTATCATGCCAATCATTACCTGTTGCCGGAATTGTGCCTCATGGCTGCCAACTGGATTTTTATTTTCCTCTACCTTAAAGAAAAGCTTCTTCTCAATTTTCGGAAAGCACTCAATTTTATGCCTGTTCTATTACTTATGATCACTGCCGGTTTAGTATTTCTGAACAGGGATTACCTGCATGCAGCAAACAACGGATACAATCGTTCGAATAATGACTACGATAAAACAATGTATTTGCTTGATTATGAGTATAAAGGTTATACCCGCACCTATTTTTATCCTACCTCAATAAATCCTTATTCAGCTTTGCGTTGGGGGAATGTGTACTCCCGGTTTAACCATACGCCGGAACTTAAAGAACTGTATCCCGCCGGGTATTTTTTTGATGTCCGCACTCATAATTTCAGCTTGTGGGAAACACCGGTTGCTGTGAGTACCATGGTTGATGTTTCGGGTGGAAAATTACTCCTGGTTGGCGGACCTTTTGACGAATCCGTCCGGAAGGAAATCGAACAAAGCGGCTTGAATCTGACACCCGTTTATCAGGGATTTACACAAGTGATTTATAGAGTTGAGGTTAAAAAGAACTGAATCCGGCAAGTTTTTAGGCTTTAACATTTTATTTTGAAGCTTGGTGCATTCATTTGCCTGCTGTTTAGTATCACGAAGCAAACTCATCATTTTACGTAAAAATGCTCATTTTCTTTAACTTTAGGTTTGGCAGGCAAAACTCAATCTTCTGTGCGCGAGGACTTTCCCCTACAGGAACCAAAGGGTGAGTGTGGGCAAAACTCATTTTAGACTCGTTTTCTTATACGTACTATTTACACTTTCAAAATTGTTTACTTTTATTAAATTTGCAGCTGCAACAAACGGCAGATCAGTTTTTGGGGATATCCGTATTGCTTCTAATGATTTTATTAGCCTATTGCCACAATTAACCGGTACAAACTGATTTGAGAATGCTTAACAAAAAGCTGGCACCTTTCCTGTTCCTTGTGCCGATAGTGTTTCTGTTTCTTGGGCTTAGCTTCGACCGCACCCACTACGGTACCGATCCCGAGAGCGCATACCTGATGAACGGACTTAATATAGCTACCGGCAAGGCCGTCGGGCATTTTGATAATCCCGGCACTACTGTGCAGGTGTATAGTTCGGTAGTTCTGCAGATTACTCATTTTCTGCGTTTTAATGACCTCGATATACAAACCGATGTGCTTCAAAACTCCGAATATTACATCGAAGTGCTGCGTAAAAGTCTGATTGCTTTTAATGCCGGTATTTTGCTTTTACTTGGTCTTACAGTTTTTATGCTGCTGCAAAATTTTTGGGCTGCTTTGCTGTTACAGATCGCACCGTTTATGTCAGTTACCCTTATCGAAGAATTATATACCAAAGTTGCGCCCGAGCCTTTGTTGTTTTCAACAGTGGCAGTTCTTATTATTTTAGTGTTAAAATATTATAAAGCATCCTCTCCCGACAGTTCAAAATATGCCTGGCTTTTTGGATTGCTTTCCGGGTTCGGATTGGCAACAAAAATGACTTTTCTGCCCATTCTGATCATTCCTTTTATCGTTCTGAACGAAATGCGCAGCAAATGGCTTTATGTAATCGCGGTATTCCCTTCTTTTATTCTGTTCACTTTACCTGCGGCAAAAGGTTACCTGCATATGGCCAATTGGTTTCTGAACCTGGGAACACATACCGGCACATACGGACAGGGCTCAGCCGGGGTTATTGATCCGGCGCAATATTTTAATTCACTGGTTTTAATAATAAAAAATAATAGTGCATTAGTTGCT
>JBBSDC010000097.1:0-15009 GCA_038249705.1 Bacteroidales bacterium
ATTGCCAACATTATTATAGTAGTTGTGGCTGTTTTGTTCTTTGGGAGCACCCGTTTCGAAAACCAATTTAAAAAGGATGTAAACGATAACCTTTGCCGGACCAATACCTTGCCAACAGAAATACTCACAGCAACAGATCTTCAGCCGTTGCCTCAACCGGTGCAACGGTATCTGAAATACTCGGGAGTTGTTAATAAGCCCAAAGTAAGAAATGTTCGTGTTGTTTTTGAAGGCGAAATGCGCAGCAAGGACAAAGACTGGTTCCCATTTACAACCCTTCAGTACAATTTTTTCGATGAGCCAGCAAGGCTGTTTTTTATGAAAGCTAAGATGTTTGGCTTCACCGTTCCTGGTTACCACAGGTATAGCAATGCTACTGCTACCATGGATATACGTTTGTTCGGACTTTTTTCAGTTGTAAATGAATCAGGTGCCGTTATGGATAAAACCGAAACCGTCACCCTTTTCAATGATATGTGCCTTTTAGCACCTGCTACACTTATCGACAAGCGGATTCAATGGAAGTCGATTGACAATAAATCTGTACAAGCAATATTCACCAACCATGGAATTTCCATTTCCGCCATTCTCTATTTCAATGAAAAAGGGCAGTTGATCAACTTCCTGTCGAATGACCGGACAGCCTTACCGGATCATAAACAGTATCCTTTTACCACTCCGGTTTATGCGTACAGAAGTATAAATGACCATAATATACCAGCAAATGCCTATGCCGTTTACGAATACCCGGATGGCAAATTTGTGTATGGAAAATTCCGGCTGAAAGAAATAGAGTACAATGTGAATGAATTTACAAATTAAAAATACCAGCAAAGGAACCCTTTATCGACAAATCAAAACAGCATATAGCTTCTGTAAGTCCTGTAAATCAACGACTTCAATTTATAGGCAATGTCCCTGGCAACGAACCGGTTATGATCGATTACGTTCCGCCTTTGGGTGATAACCTGGGCTACACCTCGCTCGAACTACTGCTTTTGCGCCTTTCTTCGTGCGTGGGAGGTGCTTTGCTGGTGGTGCTGCGAAAGATGCAGAATACCATAACTACTTTTGTAATTTCATCTAACGGGCAGCGAAAACCGGAACACCCGACCGGGTCCAAATCCATTAACCTTGAATTGATCGTACAATCACCTGATTTTACACTTGAAATTCTTGAAAAAGTGATTAGCCAGATTGAAGGACTGTGCCCGGTTTTAGATATGGTAAAAGGAAACGTAGAAGTTACTTATACTTATAAAATCAGCCAAAAACCATGAACTCTTTTGTGCGCAATTTATACCTCAACACTGGAAGAAAAATATTGAAAACCTGCAGCGTATTGCCGACAGGATGCAGATGCCACTCAGCGAAATACGCTGCAACGGTTGCCGCGGCGAAACACTCACCGCATATTGCAAAAACTGATATATGCGAAAATGTGCAGCCGAAATAGGCATAGATTTTTGTGTCGAATGCCAGGATTATCCCTGCCAGGAAATAAAAAATTTTCAGTCGAAAATGCCGCATCGTGCCGAACTATGGAAATCGCAGGATCGAATCAAAGAAATCGGCTGGGAAAAATGGTATCTTGAAATGGCCGAATACTATTCCTGTAAAGAATGTGGCACAATAAACGGCTGGTATGCAAAGTAGAAATATATCGCTTAATAGAGAAATAGTCCCCTACAGTGAAATTGTTTTTAAATCATAGCTCTTTTTTAAACCTTCATCCTGGTTTCTGGTGAGCTCACATATGTATAAACGCGAACTATTGAATTGATGAAGTCAAACGCGTTACCCTTGTCAAAAGCTCTTTATGATCGCTCATATCTTTGTTTGCCAGCGTTTTAATAATACGGTTCCGCTGTATTATCTTACGTAACATCTGATAATTGCCCGCACCTTTAACGAACTGCATCATCAGATCCATGGTTTCGGCTTCTGCTTTTTTGCGCACAGCATCAATAAAAGCCGTGTTGCGGCGATAGGCATATTCCAACAGGCCGAGGTCGACAATGTCCCTGATTTGATTCCGCAATTCAGTATTGGCAATTATTGCCTTTTTAAACGACAAGAATGAAAGAGTATAACTTGACTTAACTGTAGCAATTCCGTTTTTCGAATTGTCTGTCTGGGGAAATTTAATAGCGTTCATGGTTCCTGGATTTAATAGTTTATGTCCCTGAAAGCAAAAAGTAATATTAAATATTGGTGTTTTTTATGTGTTCGCAACCCTTATAAATAATTCAATGTAAGAAGATTGCCATAAATGATTCCGGAAATAGTTCAGGATCAGAAAGAAAACATTGCATCGGCATAAATCAATCAAATTTCTTCGTAATGCATTTGTATATCAATACAAAAAACTAACTGATTGAAAATTTGTTATATATGCGTGTGACATAATTGCCTTTGAAAGATTTTATTGCGCTATTCACACTATTGTTACTAAATGAAAGGAAAAACAATATGGTTGAGAAGAAACAGAATATCTTTAAATCGCCGGATATTACTAAATTACAGGAAGTTGTAATTGATGCCAAAACAATTATCTATATCCCTCTGGATGGCGATGCTGAGGAAGCCAGGAGCCGCTATCTGGAAAGGGTAAATCGAAAAAGAACTGAGGGATAGCATTCAATTTCATTTAAATAGTTGTGTAAACTGAAATGGCCAAGGTAAGTGTACTGGCTCATAATTTGCTTTGCTGTTAAACTTATTCTTTATTAATAATTATTAAAATGCCCGGGCTATTAAAACCCGGGCATTTTTGTTTTTAACTATAACAGAATCAATTAAGGCTTTTCAATACTCCATCCGCCTTTTAACCCGAATATAAACCATCCGAGTGCCAGGGCTCCGAAAGTGAAAATAGTATCACCGATAACCCGTAACCATTTAAAAGTCACAAGATAAGGCTGCTGCAGGAATTCTGCTGAGCGTGCATACCACAATCCTTCCTGAACACTGGCTACCGTTTGCGCCAGTCCAATAGGCAATACACTTATAAATACCATCAGTGCAAGTCCGATATTTATTGCCCAGAAAGCGAATTTTATCCATTTCTCTTTCCAAACACTATTGCGGTTCATATCCCTAAGTACGAAGAGCATCAATCCGATACCCAGCATACCGTAAACCCCGAATAATGCTGTGTGACCGTGAACTGGCGTTGTGTTCAAACCCTGCATGTAATACAGAGCAATAGGAGGATTGATAAGGAATCCGAAAATTCCGGCACCCACAAGATTCCAGAATGCTACTGCGATAAATGAATAAATAGGCCATTTGTAAGCTTTAATCCATTCGCTGCTCCGGCTTAGCTTCAGGTTGTCCCAGGCTTCAAAACCCATTAATACCAGTGGAACCACTTCGAGCGCGCTGAAGGTCGCCCCTATAGCCATTACAGCTGTAGGAGTTCCTGTAAAATACAAATGATGGAATGTGCCCAGGATACCTCCTGCCAGAAACACAACGGTTGTAAACAAAACGGCTGTTGTTGCTGAACTTGCTTTGAGAATTTGCATCCTTACAAAAAGGAATGCCGTTACAACTACTGCGAATACCTCGAAAAAGCCTTCGACCCAAAGATGTACCACCCACCACCGCCAGTATTCGGCAACAGCCAGGTTAGTTTGCCTTCCCCACATAAGTCCTGCGCCATAAAAAGCTGCAATAGCAATTATTGAAATAAGGAACATAATCAGAAGGTTTTTACTTTCTGATTTTTTCCTAAGTACGGGTAAAATTGCCCTGCTCATCAGCACCAGCCAAATTACCAGTCCGATAAAGAGGAATATCTGCCAAAATCGACCAAGATCAACATATTCGTAACCTTGATGACCAAACCAGAAATTCTCAACCAGCCCGAGTTTTTGCATAACGCCCATCCATTGTCCGGCCAGTGATCCTAAAACAATAACCAGCAATGCTCCGAAAAGCACGATAACGCCTAATTTCTGAAATTTCGGTTCATGACCTGAAATTGCAGGTGCATAATATAAACCTGTTGCAAGCCATGAAGTAGCAATCCAGAAAATAGCCAACTGCACATGCCAGGTACGGGAAATGGAATACGGCAGCCAGTCAGCTATCGGAAACCCGTAAAAAGCCTGACCTTCAACTCCGTAATGTGCTGTAATTACTCCCATTGTTACTTGCACAAGTATCAGAGCAGTAACTGTCCAGAAGTAGTAAATGGTTGCTTTTTGCGAAGGCGTTTGAGCAATATTTGGCAAAGGATGGAGCTGAGGCATAAGTTCAGGCATTTCTTCGCGTTTGCGGGCATAATACAATCCCATTAGTCCAATACCTGCTATTAAAATGATAACACTAAAGCCAGTCCAGAGAAGCAGCGAGCCTGTAGGAGCATTACCAACCAGTTTTTCTGCAGGCCAATTGTTAGTGTATGTTATTTCCTCGCCCGGTCGCTCAGTTACACAGGCCCAGGAAATCCAGAAAAAGAAAGCATTCATCAATCGCACACGCTCCGGATTTTTCAGCGAATTGAGAGGAATACTGTAACTGTCGCGTAAGCCGTCAAGTGCAGGATCATTGGTAAATAATCCGCCATAAAACTTACTGTTGCTGGCAATGGCTTCGGCACGGAAATCGGAGACCGTAAGTGTTTGAGTGGCTTTATCATACGTGTTGGTGCGCAAATCCTGTTGCAAAAGCACCTGTAGAGCAGCTTTGCGGTCGTCAGCCAGATCCTCGTATGGGATGCTGTCCGTTTTCATTGCCAGTTTGTCGAGGATAAAAACGGCTTCCTTGTGCAGCCAGTCGGCACTCCAATCAGGTGCCTGGTAGGCTCCGTGGCCCCAAACGGTTCCAAGTTCCTGCCCGCCAACCGATTGCCATACATTCTGGCCGTCTTTTATATCCTGACCGGTAAAAAGCACGCGTCCATCAGAAGTGATAACTTTATCAGGAATCGGTGGTGCCTGACGGTAAATTTCCCTTCCATAATAAAGAAGTACGGCAAACGAAATTGTCATTACTGCAATAAATCCAATCCAGAGTTTTTTTGTTGTCATAAATTGTTGGTTTTGGTTGTTTGTAAGAGGTTAATTGATATTCATTTCAGGTATTTTCACTGAACTAAAAGTTTTATTGATTTCAAAATATCGGACTGTTCAACAGCAAATCCATTTTGTTGAGTAACAATTACCCCATTCTGATCTAATACATAAATTACATTGGAATGATCAAAACCGCCGTCTTCCAGCTTTTTCACCCTCACACCAAGCACATTGGCAATTTCGGTGGTGGCATCCTGACCGGAACTTACAAGGGTCCAGTTATCATTGAGTTTATGAATAGCGGCAAATTCCCTGAACCGGGCAGGTGTGTCTCTTTCCGGATCCATGCTTATGAGCAGGAAGGAGATTTTCTGAAGTTCAGTTTCTGACAAAGATGATTCGAGGCGTTTCATATCGGCAACCAAACGCGGACAAGCTGATTCGCAATGGGTAAAAACCATGGCTGCTATAACCGTTTTATTCCTGAAATGGCTGAGTTGAAACTTTTCTTCTTTTTGCGAAGTCCATGAAGAAGTAAGATTATAAACAGATTCGCCGGAAAGCGAATCGGCTGCAACTGATTGAGTTTTATTGCTGCAACAGCTTTTTTTTGTTTCCCCTTTATGGCATGAAACCAGCAAGGTTGCAAAAAACAGGAATACTAAAATACTTTTTTTCATTGCCTGGTTTTTTTATTTAACACATCTAAAACCTAAATTAGCTACGCCATACCGTGCTTTAACACTTGACCGCAACGCAAAACGCATAAAAGAAGCATAGTTAGTAACATCATTGGCGGAAAAGGAACCGCCGCCACAAAACAGTGTATTGTCCGGACTGCTGTTGCCTCTCGATTCGCCGGTTGTGAGAGCGCTGTTGAAATCATAAGTCCATTCCCAAACCAGTCCGTGCATATCGTAAACTCCATAAAAATTTCTGAAAGTTGAGCCAACAGCAGGCAAAACGGGTGGATTGGGCTTTGTTACCCAATTTAAAACCCATTGATTGAATTGAGGATCTTTACTTGCATCGGCTTTGGTTTCGCTGGCTTTTGCGGCAAGCTCCCATTCGGCAGTTTCAGGAAGCCTTTTTCCCTGGCATTCGCAATATTTTTTTGCCGCGAACCACGATACATTTACAACCGGACTGTTTGCTATATTTTTATTGAACGACAAATCCGATTCCCATTGCTTTAAATAATTACTGTCGGCAAATATGCTTTTCACCTTACTTTTCCGCCATTCTGCATTCTGCTTCACAAATGCAAGAAAATCAGAATTGGTAACAGGAAAAACATCCATTTCAAAGCTTTTTACATCAGTTTTCTCAGCGTTTGGCGAATAAAGAGGGATATAGGTTCCACCTTTTATTTTCGCCATTGGAGTTGATGAAGATTTCTCCTGGCAAATTCCGGAAACGGAATACAAAAAGCTCATTAACAGTATGAAAGCTTTCATTTTACTATTTTCTCGCTTTGGCCACATCAGCTGCATCAACTTCACCGCCTTTATTGCCAAAATTATTGAGTACATAAGTTACAATTGAGGCCACCTGGTTATCACTCAGGGTTTGTTTAGGCATAACGCCATCGAACGATTTGCCATTCACGGTAATCGGACCCGATAATCCATGAGTAATTGCACGAATAATTTTTTGCGGGTCAGATGCAAAATAATCGGATTTAACCAAAGGAGGAAAAGCTTTTTCTATCCCTTTGCCATCAGCCTGATGGCAGGCAATACAAGTGCTGGAGTACAATGCTTTACCAAGTTCCAGTTTCTCTGATTTTGATAATGGTTTTGCCGGAGCGGCATCGGTTTCGGGCATAGTTTGTATGGCGCCACCTTCGGGTTGGTAAATTCTGTCATCCTGTTGCCCAGAAAAAATGGCTTTGTTATCCGGTCCATCTACCTGCAGTATTCCAAGCGCTCCCTTGTTAAATGCCCTGAAAATAGCATGATCAACCATGATAAAATCACCTGGAACATTCAGTTTGAATTCAGTAATAGCCGAGCCTCCGGGAGGTATAAGAGTAGTTTGTACATTATGATTTAGCGTACTTCCGCCTTCGGGATACACATTATCGAATATTTCGCCAATCACATGAAAACTTGAAGTAAGTCCGGGGCCGCCGTTTCCGACAAACAACCGAACTGTTTCGCCAACTTTTGCTTTCAAAGAATTTTCGCCTGACATAGCGCCAACTTTACCATTAAAAACCACATAATCAGGGTTTTCACCCAATGCTTTTTCCATATCAAAAGGCTGAAGTCCCGATTCGCCATAGCTACCTTTAGTATAAAAATCGCCCTGACAAACGTAAAATTCCTTATCAACTTTTGGTAAACCAGCTTTGGGTTCAACCAGTATTAGTCCATACATACCATTAGCGATATGCATACCCACAGGAGCTGTTGCGCAATGGTAAATAAACAGTCCGGGATTGAGTGCCGTAAACGAAAACTGGGTTTCGTGGCCCGGAGCAGTAAATGTTGAAACAGCGCCTCCACCCGGGCCAGTTACCGCATGAAGATCAATATTATGAGGCAATTTGCTCGAAGGATCATTTTTTAAGTGAAACTCAACCAGGTCACCTTGCCTCACGCGTATAAATTTGCCAGGAACCTGTCCGCCAAATGTCCAGAAATTGTACTTCACACCATCCATCATCTCCATTTCCTTTTCAATGACTTCGAGGTTTACAATCATTTTAGTAGCATGATTTCGGGTAATCGGAGGAGGGACATTGGGCGCAAAAGTCAAAACTGCAACTTCTTCGCCAACTATTTTTTCAGTTTCGGCATCACCCGTCTGGCTGCTTTTCTTATCACATCCTGCCAACATCATAGTTGCAATGAGCAGGGACAGAACAATTCTGGTAAATTGAATTCCGGATTTCATAAGTAACACTTTTGAGATTAGTACAAAATTGCGATTTGTGTGGTTAGTATTGTGTCAGGCAGAATAAATTGCAGCCAGTTTTTCGATGAGCGATATATAATCTTGCTTCCCCTCTCCTGCCGCATGAATGCTTTCAACTTCTGCGAAAGCAATAAACAAATTTTCTTTTTCAGTATTCGTAAATGCGTTATCGGCCATAGGAAAAAGCACATTGTTTTCCTTTGAGATATGATTTTTTAACAAATCAACATAACCAATCATATTGGCATACAAGTAATTAACCGAATCAGGTTCGCCAGCACGCATCTGAGAGATTCCTTCAGCTATTCCTTTCACAAAATTGCGTCCCATTTCATGCTCATAAAGCATTACAGCAACCGGGCCTTTTTCGGTGGAATATCCTTTTGCGGCCATCAAAGGAAATAAGTGTTTTTCTTCTTTGGCATGATGAAGCCCGTCAGCAAACTCACGAATCACCATGAGTACCGTATCCAGGTGTTGCATATCAGGATCGGTTGTAAGGGTAATGCGTTCCATAACGCCGATCAGACGCAGAATATGCTGATGATCGGTTTCGAGGTTTTGTATTGCTGCTGACATAACTAACAGGTATTTAAACAGCTAATTTTAACGCTTTTGGGTAAAGGATATTATTTTCGAGATGTACATGAATATGAAGATCGTCCTCAAATTGTTCGAGCACTTTCAGCGCCACGCGATAGGTATTGCAGGCATCGCCGGGAATTTCGTAATGATTGGTGAGCACATTTATTTGATCCATGGCGCCTCCTGCAAACTCATGCTCGCCTTGCATACGTGTAATTTCGGAAACAATGGTGGATTTTACTTCAGGAGTTAAATCATTTTCCGCCGCTTTAATTGCCGGGAAAAGTACTTGCTCTTCATTTTTGAGATGTTGCAATAACTCATCGTTGATTTTTGAAAAAAGTGAAGCAACTTCAATCAGTTCAGGATGATGACTGCCATGAACATCAGCAATTTTCTGCGTGTAAAACATCAGTTCGGGCAGTGATTTCAGCACAAATTTATGATGTGTGTTTACGATGTAATCGCTGAGGAATACCAGGTTCCACTCCTTAAAATTCAGGTTTCCCGAAACAGGAGTTAATTCGAGCTCTTTAATTTTTGAAGCTAATTTTTGAGCATCGGCACCGGTCTCGTTACAGGCAGTAGTCAGGCTTTTATTTCCGCCACAGCAAAAATCGATACCTGCTTCTTTAAACAGCGATGCAGCCCTGAAATCGTTGGCGACAATCTCGCCTATTGATAGTTGTGTGTTTGTTTCCATGTGTTGCTTATTGTTTTAATGTTAATTCAGGATGCAAATGTACACAATAATTTAAATAAAAGACTAAAAGGTATTTTATTATTTTAAAATATTTTTAACTATCTTTGCGTCCTAAATAAATTAAAGGTGTTCAACAAGGAAACAGAGTACGCATTACGTGGACTGGTATACGTTCAGTCGCAAAATCTCAAGGGTCGGCGCCCTGGTATAGCCGAAATTGCCCGTGAAATAGAAGCGCCCCCGTTTTATGCTGCCAAAATATTGCAGCGGCTGGTTAAACAAGGATTTTTAAATTCGCAGAAAGGGAAAGGAGGCGGGTTTTATTTTGACCAGAATAAAGCGGATCTACCACTTAAGGACCTGATAACAGCCACTGAAGGGTCGCATCTTTTTTATGGTTGCGGTTTTGGGTTAAAACAATGCGACGAAAACAATCCCTGCCCTTTACATCCGAAATATGCTCCTATCCGCGATGGATTGTTAAAACTGGTAACGGAGGAAACCATCAACAGCCTTGCAAGTAGTATGGTAAAGTAATTTCCGAAGTATCCTTATTTAAAACACACTGAAGTTCATACTTTAAGGAACTTTATAAAAGTGTTTTCACACAATCCAGTGTGTCGAAAGCTTAATAGAAATTGAAGTGCCCGGACTGACGCTCCGAAAGTTTTCGCATATCTTTACCTCTTTCAGCTATGAACCTTAGTTGTTCCCTTTTGTTAAACTGATATCAAATAATACACATGTACAAATTATCGCAAAAACTGGCTGATATTATTCATCACGACCATCAATTGCTGCCAGTTATCAACCGTTTTGGGGTACGACTGGGCTTTGGCGATCAAAGTGTTGAAGATATATGTATAGCACATAATATCAATGCTGAATTTTTCATTGAGATCATGAATACATATCACGATCCTGATTATTTTCCACGCGAACGGTTTCTTGATTTTCCACTTCCGTTGATTGTTGACTATCTGAAGAAAACACATCATTATTATTATACATGGTATATTCCGGAAATTGAGAAGCAGCTTAACGAGCTGATTGCATCGGCACCGGGAGAAAGCAATCTTTCGCTGCTAACAAAATTTTATCTGAAATTCAAACAGGAGCTACATGAACATCTGCAATATGAAGATAAATTTACTTTCCCTTATGCACTCAATCTTCATGACCTCTTTGTTCAAGGCAGTAATGCAAAAAGAACTGAAAGTACGCCTGTAAAGAGCATTGCCGATTATGAAGAAGAGCATAGTGATGTTGACAGTAAGCTTCTGGATTTGAAAAATATTATTATAAAATATTTACAGGCCGGATACGATGATAATAAATGCAATACACTTCTCACAACACTTTTCAATTTTGAAGATGACCTCCGCGACCACGCCCGGATAGAAGACAAAATAATGGTTCCAAAAGTTTTACAAATCGAAAAACTGTTATTTCCGTCATGAATACCAGGGTATTGATCATACACCAAAGCGCCATAATTGCTGAAGGCCTGCAGAAACTGATGCAGAACTCCTCGCTGCAGTTGCACGACCATTTGCGGATATACATGGATCCGTCCGAGATAAACCTGCATCCGGCAACTAATTATATTTTCATTACTTCAGATTTACTTTTTCAAAAGCTTTACAACACTCAACTTATCCATTTGAATATGGCTAATTATCGGTTTATCAAGCTAATAAGTGAAGCTCAAGATGGTAACAAATTTACAGGCAATGAAAGCATTCATCTGGATGAAACGCAAAACCAGATAGTTGACAAAATCCGATTTGCAGTAAATTCTTTCCTACCCGAAAAAACATCCGTAATCGGAACACTTACCGAAAGGGAAACAGAAATCCTGAAACTTGTATCCCTTGGCAATGCAAGCAAGGAAATTGCCGACAAATTGAATATAAGTACTCATACCGTTATCACACATCGTAAAAATATTACTGAAAAACTTGGCATAAAATCAATTTCTGGCCTTACAGTTTATGCGATTCTGAATAAAATTATTGATACCAACGAACTAAGTATTGACGACCTGATATAAGTCACAAAAGCTCGCGTTTCAGATTTACAATTAAACCCAACTTCATTATTCGATATTGGTTATTCGTTATTCATTGTTCGATATTTGATATTTGATATTCGATATTCATTATTCATTAAAGAAAAATCTATCCCCATAAATAGGGACTTCAAACCAATTAAGAATACTAACTTCTATGTATTTCGCACTGTTTTTACACGATCTACTTTTGCATTATTAACTTAAAACAGAAAATATGTTTAAACACACTCTTTTACTAATTGCACTTTTTGTTTCAACATCGCTTAATGCCCAGGAAATATTCAAAAACCAGAATACGGCGGGAAAAATGTTATTGTCCGATACGAAACTGAATATTGGAGGTTATGCGCAAATGGATTATAACCAACCAATTGACAAGGACTTCCATAGAAACGGCGTACTTGATGTACACCGGATGGTATTGCTTTTTGGTTATAAATTCAACGACAAAGTAAATTTTGTTACTGAACTGGAATTCGAACATGTAAATGAAGTTTATGTTGAACAGGCCTTCCTGAATTACAAAATCAATAAATGGCTGAATTTCAGAGGCGGACTGATGCTTATTCCGATGGGAATAACGAATGAATACCATGAACCAACAACTTACAACGGCGTAAACCGACCAATGGTCGATACTAAAATTATTCCTACCACCTGGCGCGAACTGGGAGCAGGCTTTGCCGGTTCATTCGACGAAATTTCGCTAAAATACCAGGTATATGTGGTGAATGGATTCAACGGATACAACGGAACTGCTCAGATTAACGGCAACGACGCTTATCGTAAAGCACGTCAGAAAGGAATAAAATCTTACATCAGTTCGCCGAATTTCACATCAAAAATTGAGTATTACGGGGTTCTGGGTCTTAATATCGGCGCATCTGCCTTTGTTGGCAAAACACAATCTACTTTGTACAATAATATTCCTCGTTCCGATGAGGCTCTTATAGCAAAAGCTGACAGTTCGGTACTGAATATGAGCATGATTGCGCTGGATGCCAAATATTCGCGCAGCGGCATACAACTTAAAGGTCAGTTAGTTTACAGTATCAACGGAAATTCGGAAGCGTACAATTCGTTTGCTCACAATGCTAATACAAATAAAGGAATCGGCAGCGCAATGATGGGCTTTTACCTTGAAGCCGGGTATAATGTATTTCACCTCACCGAAATATCCGAAAGCGAACTCATACCATTTATCAGGTACGAGAAATACAACACTCAATATAAAACCGATAATGTTACCATAGCAAACGACAATTATAATAACACGCTGTTTGTTACTGGACTGGGATGGAAAATCACAGCAGGATCCATCCTGAAGGCTGATATGGAATTCGCCAAAAATGAATCCGGTGATACATACAACAAAAGCTTCAACCTGGGTATCGGAATTTGGTTCTGATTAATGTTTACTCACACGGAAACAAAAAACTGTTAAATCTTCGTTCAATGAATGTAAAGCAGATCGTGAATATCCTGATTCTTTCGGTAACCACCTTTCTCCTGTTGTCAGCTGTACCTGCAGGAACTAAAATACCGCCCGAACTGGCGAGTATAATACTAAAGAAATGGCCCGGAAGCCAGACGGCTATATATACACAACAAGCTGTTGATGAATATAATACAATTTTATATAAAATTTTGCAAAAGAACCAAATCATTGGCTGGGCTTATACCCGTCGCGTATATAGCTGCAGGGCCGGTGGCTGCGACCAGCATCCTGATCCTTCAGCATCCATTACCCGCGAATATTTCGACTATTATGCCATTTTGGATCAGCAGTACAGTATTCTGGAACTTAAAGTGTATAACTATGCAGCCACTCATGGACAGGAAATTTGCAGCAAAGCATGGCTACGTCAGTTTAAAGGGTACAATGGGTCAAAACCGCTCAGGTATGGCAAAGATATTGACGGCGTAAGCGGTGCCACTATTTCGGGGCGGGCAATAACCGAAGATGTGGAAGCAGGCATAAAAATGTTCACTAAGAAATGATTACGGATAGATAACATGATTTTATCCGGGCAGATGTGTCGATGTTATCGGGAGTTGCAACGAATTAACACAAAGGATTCCAGCAGCTGGAATCCTTTTTTTACCTTTACAGCCCAAAACATTGGATTCAGATAACTGCTTATGAAAGTTGAGGCTACCGAATACACACTGCAATCGCTGGTAACAGGCGAGCTTTTTAATGATACAGGATGGATGCTCGATGCACCAAACCAATCAAAACCGGGCTTAATACGTGCTGTTTACAAGCACAAACAGATGAATCCAAAAGATGCTGCTTACGGAATATACCGTTTCGCTGACTGGCTGCCTGTAAACCGTATGCTTCAGGGTTCGTCAGCTCCTGTTACTTACAAAAGCACCGGACTGGCTTCACTACTTGGATTAGAAAACCTCTACATTACTTTCAGTGGTTACTGGCCCGAAAAAGGTGTAAATATGAGCACCTGTTCATTTAAGGAAACTGAGGCGTATTCCGTTTGCGGACGCATGGATCCCAGGCAGGAAGAAATACTCGTAGTAGCTTCGGCTGGCAATACAGCCCGTGCCTTTGCCAAAGTGTGTTCCGATAACAAAATACCGCTTTTACTTTGTGTTCCTGAAGATAATCTGAATGCGCTGTGGTTCGAAAATCCATTGAACGATTGCGTAAAACTGATAGCCTCACGCAGTGGCAGTGACTATTTCGATGCCATTCACCTTTCGAACCTTGCCTGCCAATGCGAAGGATTTATTGCCGAAGGTGGTGCTAAAAATGTTGCCCGCCGCGACGGAATGGGCACAACCATGCTTTCAGCCGCCACACATATCGGAACTATTCCTGATTATTATTTTCAGGCAATAGGAAGTGGTACCGGTGCCATTGCAGCCTGGGAAGCTAACCTGCGCCTTATTGCTGATGGCCGTTTCGGCAGCACCATGATGAAACTTATGGTTTCACAAAACAGCCCGTTTGTTCCCATAATGAATGCGTGGAGAGCTAATTCGCGCGACATGCTGCCTTTCGACAATGACGCAGCACGAAAAGAAGTTGAAATTATAGATGCTAAAGTCCTTTCGAACCGTAAGCCGCCCTACCCTCCTATCGGCGGACTTTTTGATGCGCTCACCGAAACCAAAGGCGAAGTACTTGAGGTAACCAACGAAGATGCCCGAAAAGCATCATCTCTGTTTTTGGAACACGAATGTAACGACATCCATCCGGCGGCAGCAGTAGCCGTGGCATCTCTTATACAGTCAGTTAAAGAAGGTAAAATAGAACCGGAGGCAATTGTAATGCTGAATATAACCGGTGGTGGAGAGGAGAAATTTAAAAATGGCAAAACACTGCATTACCTAATTCCTTCTGTCGTTTTTGATATTGACCCATCCGTTGAAAGTGTTGACGCAGCTTTAAAAGGAATATTCATGTAACATTCTAATTGTTAGTACTCAATATAAAAAACAGTGACTAAAAAAGTCCTGGAATCAAACAAAACTTTTCATCTGGTTTTTTATTTTATGAACAGCGAAGTCATTGGAATTATTGCAGGAGCACTTTCGTGCACCACATTTCTACCCCAGGTTTTAAAAACCTGGAAATCGAAATCGACCAAAGATGTTTCTCTTGCCATGTTTCTGATTGCAACAGCAGGATCTTTAGATCGAATAGAGGAATTTATTTCGGAAGTTTTACTTAAATA
>JBBSDC010000098.1:0-14885 GCA_038249705.1 Bacteroidales bacterium
ATAGGGCGATAGGGCGATGGGGAGATGGGGAGATGGGGAGATGGGGAGATGGGGAGATGGGGAGATGGGGAGATGGGGAGATGGGGCGAGTCATAAGGAGTGTCTGGAGGTTCTCCTATTTTTTTAAGGGGGAGATGTCCGAAGGACAGAGGGGTACAAAAAGCGTCATAAGAAATTCTATTCCAAAAACTTTAAACAAATTTTATGACGAACCAAGTGGCGTGGGAAAAAAGTAAGAATACAAAAGGCCAAAATCCTTAGTTAACCTTAGTGCTCTCAGTGCCTTAGTGGCAAAAAAAATCAATGTAAAAACCAATGTCTCGAATGAAATAATTGCTGTTTAAACAGGCGCGGTTTACCGCGTCTCTACCCACAAAAACCCGAAACCTTTCAAAATATATGTACGAAAAACACTTTAAAGGCCCGCGCAAGCAACCCGAAAACCTGATATACGGAATTCATCCTATTCTTGAGGCTCTTCATGCTGGAAAAGATATTGAAAAAATTATGCTCTCGCGCGAATTGCGCAATGTGCAGGTTCGCGAAATAACAACTTTGGCCGAAAAACTTGAAATTCCCGTTCAGAAAGTCCCGAACGAAAAACTCGATTCCTTTACCAAATCAAACCACCAGGGGATTGTCGCTTTTGTTTCAATGATTGAATATCAGCCGATTGAGGATATTCTTATCCGTTCGTTCGAAGCTGGCCGCCAACCTATTTTTATCGTCCTCGACCGCATTACCGACGTGCGAAATATGGGAGCCATTGCCCGCAGCGCCGAGTGTGCCGGTGTAGAAGCAATAATTGTTCCTTCGCGCGGAAGCGCACAGATAAATGCCGATGCTATTAAAACTTCGGCTGGCGCTTTGAACCTGATACCGGTTCACCGCAGTCCGAACCTGAAAAACACTCTCCGGTATTTACGCGATTCAGGCGTGAAACTCGTTGCCGTTACCGAGCATGGAAGCACGGAATATACAACTTCGGATCTCACCGGACCTGTGGCATTCATCATGGGTTCCGAAGATGAAGGTATTTCGCCGGAATATCTCAAACTATGCGACGATAAAATTAAAATTACTTTAACGGGAACAATTAACTCTTTGAATGTTTCGGTAGCAGCCGGTATTATTATTTTCGAAACCATCAGACAACGCAATTTAGCCTCGGTTTAATTTCTCATTTCGCTGATGAAACTGCGCAAGTACATTCCCGGATTTATTGTTCTGGCATATGCCGTGTTGTTCCTTCTCACTAAAAATCCTTCCAACAAATGGGACAGGGTGATTGTGAGCGATGGAAAAGGCTATTACGCATATCTTACAGCGCTTTTCATATACGATGATACCGATTATGGTTTTATCGATTCGTACGAATCAGAGTATTATCCCGCCAGCCTCCTGCTTTACAAAGATTACAGGTTCGATACCGGCAATGGTATTGTAAACAAATATTTTCCGGGACCGGCAATTCTGTGGCTACCATTTTTCGGGGCAGGTCATGCAGCAGCGCATATATTTGGTTATCAAGCGGATGGCTACTCCCTCCCCTACCAAATGGCAATTGCTTTTGCGGCTCTTTTTTATTTCTGGTTGTCGCTGTTGATACTGCGTAAAATTCTCCGTTTTTATACCAAAAATGAAACTACTATCGCCTGGGCGTTGGTTGCAACCGGACTGGCTACAAATCTGATATATTATACAGTAAACTCTGGCTGCCAGGTACATGTGTATAATTTTTTCCTGATCAACGGTTTTATTTATTCAGTGCTCGAAGCCTGTAAACGAGGGAAACCTGTGTTTTTTGCCTCTGCAGCTTTTATGCTGGGAATGGTGATTATCAGTCGCCCACAGAATGGTTTAATCGTTTTTGCTCTTCCTTTTCTTTGTGGAAACAAGGAATCGTTTTTACACTTTTTCAACAAATTGTTTACTGATATAAAAACGCTTTTGCTTTCAGTATCAGCTATTGCAATTCCATTGTTGGTTCCGCTTACTTACTGGTACATGAAAACCGGTCATTTTTTGGTGTATTCGTATGGCAGCGAATCCTACGACCTGACAAAACCGCAATTACTGAAATTTCTTTTCAGTTTCGAGAAAGGCTGGTTACTTTATACTCCTATTGCAGCTTTTTCCGCCTTGGGGTTAGTATTTCTTTTCCAAAAAAGTAAATGGCAATGGCAGTTTGTTAGTCTCGCCGCATTCCTGTTTTTTGTGGTTTATTTCCTTTCGAGTTGGTGGACATGGCATTACACTTCCTATGTGAGCCAGCGTGTAATGATCGATTATTATGCTTTTGTAACAATTCTGATCGTATTCATTTTCAAATGGTTGAAGAGTAAAAAACAAAAAATTGTAATTCAGGTGATTTTAACTGCATTCATCGCACTGAACCTGATGCAATATTTTCAGCACATGATTTGGATTTATCCGGCAGGGCCAGTTACCGCAAAAACCTATTTTAGTAATTTCTTCAGTTTTAGTAAAGGAACTACCTTTATGATACCTGAAAACGAGATACTTGACAAACAAACCTATTCTACTGATTTTGAAAGCGATAAACCTCTTTTTCAAACTAACGGTTTCGAAATTTCAGCGATCCGTCATTCAGGGGCGAAATCTTTACTAATTGATACTGTTTCAAAAGCAAAACCTCTCTTTCTAAGAGGAATGTCTGATTACAAGGAAATTCAGCCATTGATTTTAAAAATCGGAGGATTTTACAATCCGGAAACAACGGATTCATCTCTAATGGTTGAAGTTGGCGTAGGCTCGGGCAAAAGCAGATATTCAGTTACGCACCATAATCTGATGCCTGGATTGAAAAAAAATAAATGGAAATATGCCGAAATGGTAATTTATATGCCTTATATCCGGTCCGTTTCTGACAGTCTTTTTATTTCGATACAAAATTTGAGCAAAGGGAAAGTTCTTCTGGATGACCTTCGGGTTGAATTGTTAAAAATGCAAGGGCCAAACCGCCACGACTGGATTTTACCTTCAGACGATGTAATTGATTCTGCTACCATTTTCCATACAAACTTCGAAACTCCACCCGAAGCGCCTTGGGGCAATAGTGCTTCAATTAGTTCGCAACTGGCCTTTTCGGGAAGTAAATCGTCGTGCATTCAGCCGTCATCTCCTTATAGTGTTGTTTTCGAAAAAGATCTTGACGGGAGAAAAGACGGGTATTTCAGGGTAAGTTCGCGGATTTCAGGTGATACTTCTTCCCTGGCATATCTGGTTTTTGATTTTTCCGCAAAGGGGAAAACAGTTTTCTACAAAACATACCCGGTGAAATTAAAGGGGAATAATTCAAGCTGGAATCTGACAGAGATTTTCAGGGAATTTCCGGTACAGAGTCTGAAAGCCGATAAAGTTAAAATTTATTACTGGTTTACAAAAGGAAATAACCCTGTGTATATCGATGATTTACAGGTAGATATTGTAAATTACAAACCTATTAAGCGCATAGTTTTACCTCAATTTCCCGCTAATAAAAATGCGAAAACTGTACGTACTGTTTGTTGTGATTTTGAACAGACTTGTCAACCGGAAACAGGATATCAACTACAAATTCCAAATGCTTTTTCGGGCATAAAAGTCTGCATGATCAACCGCGAACATCCGTTTAGTTTTTCTCATTTTCTGCCGCTTACTGCAATGAAAAATCAGCGGGATGGATTTGTTTATGTTTCGGCGCAGGTAAACAGCGATCACTATTCGACAGGAGCAACACTGGTAGCTGATTTCAGGCAAAATGGCAGGATTGTTTCCTATAATCCGGCTTATTTGCGTGGACAAACCATTAAAGGCGAATGGAATACCATTAATTTTGGATTTGATATTCCGGAAGATATAACCGCTAACGACTCAATTCTGGTGTATTTTTACATTCCGAAAACAGATGAAGTGCTACTTATCGACGATTTTTGTGTGAGCTTAAAGAAAAAATAATGTGACAATGTGATAATTCGATAATGTGATAATTCGATAATTCGATAATGTGACAATGCTTGATAAACCATTAATAAAACCAATTACAATTCTATCCGGAAACAAAAAATAAATGAGTCCAATCCACTATGTTAAAAAACCGGAAAACCTCTGGCTACTGATTATCCTGGCTGTTGCCGCTGCTTTGCGGTTTTACCAGTACGGTTCGTTTTCCTATTCCAACGACGAACTGAGTGCGCTGAATCGCTTGCATTACGATACATTTTCAGAGCTTGTCGCCAAAGGTTTTTATGTGGACGGACACCCGGGTGGAATACAGGTTTTCCTTTGGAAATGGGTAAGCTTGTTTGGCGATACCGAGTGGGCGGTTCGGCTACCGTTTGTACTTTTAGGAATTCTGGCAGTGTGGATGAGCTATAAAGTTGCCAATCAAATGTTTGGAAAAGCAGCAGGACTTTTTACGGCTGCGGCTCTGACTTTCCTGCAGTTTTCGCTGCTTTACAGCCAGATTGCCCGCCCGTACGAACCGGGAGTACTTTTCGGACTGATGTTGGTTTATTTCTGGCTTACAATTTTCTTTTCCGAAAACGGCAAACTAAACCATGAGAAACCTCGGTTTCTTCACCTTGCCGGATTCGCTCTGTCAGCAGCATTGTGCATGTACACACATTACTTCAGCTTCCTGTTTGCACTTATTGTTGGTTTCTCCGGATTTGTATTTGCCCGCCGGAACAATATATTCCTGTATATCGTTGCAGCCATATTTGCAGCCATGTTGTTTGTCCCCCATATTTCAATTACCCTTAATCACCTCAAATACAAAGGAGTAGGCTTATGGCTCGGAGTACCCGCGAAAGGTTGGATTTTCGAACACCTGTTTTTTATTTTCGATCAATCCGTTTATACATTGCTTTTAGTCCTTATAACTTTGTTGATTCTGTTGTACCTGAACAACGAAGGCAGCGGGCAACTTCGTTTCAGGCTATTGCTTGCGGTCTGGTTTCTCCTGCCGATAGGTATAGGATATTTTTATTCGATAAAAGTGAACCCTGTATTACAACATCCTGTCCTTATTTTTTCGTTTCCCTATTTTATTATGCTCATTTTCAGCTATGCAAGCAACGATTTTGATAAGAAGAAACAATGGTTGCTAACTATATTTCTGGCTACAGGAGTAATTGGGACGACCGCTGTAAATAAATATTACAGTCAGCAGCATTTTGGCGAATTTAAAGATGTAGCCAAACTCACAGCCGAATGGCAGCAAAAATATGGTGATTCGGCCATCACGAAAGTGATCAATATTAATAATCCGTTGTATATTGATTATTACCTAAGCCGCTACAATACGAAAGCACGCTTCGAAACGTATGCTATCGAAGGGACAGCAGGTTTACAAACACTGTCTGAAATCCTGAAAAGCAGCAACCGTCAATATTTCCTGTATGCAACAACCAAACCGAGTCCGGAACAATGCGATGAAATTATCCGGTCTTTTTATCCATATATTGTTGAAATGCAAGACTATGGACAATTTTCATCTATTATTTTATATGGCAAAGAAAAGGGAGAAACTTTTGAAAAGGCAAACCGCTTAACCGAAATCAGACTCCTCAAAGCCAGTTTGAAATCCGATACTCTGATACTAGCAAATGCTACAGATACTTTAAAAGCACAAAAGTTAGATGAATCAACCGAATACAGTCCGGGCATTGAGATTAATTTTGAAGAATTCCATGGCAAACGAAATCTTTTGATATCAGCCGAAGTTGACCTATTTACTTTTGACGATACAGGCGAATCCGTTTTGGTTTTTTCAATTGAAACTGCCGATGGAAAAAGCTTACTGTGGGAAGGCGCACCCTCGCGGTACGTGGAAACAACCGGCAAATGGAGCCATTTAATCAATACTGCACTAATTGATAAAGATATTCCGGAAGGCGCGAAAATGAAAGTGTATTTCTGGAATAAGGATAAGAAAGTGATGTATATCAGGGATTTGAGGTGCAGGATTTATCAATAAATAGTAATTTGGTATCTGCTCTGGATTGGCTCCCACCTTATTTTCACCCCACTACCGCGCAAGCTAATCTCACCAAAGGTAATCCATTCGCATGGGAATAGATATTTGTTACTTTTGTTAAATGAGCCGTAATTACAAATTTCAAATTCCCGAAGGCGTTCTATAGGTTTGCCGTTAAATAAGGGCTGGTTTTCAGGCCGGAAGACTATGTTTATAGTAGTGCCCGTGATTATAGTGGAGAACATGGCTTGCCGGATAATGGTATTGTGGGGAATTTATTCATCTGCCGATGAAAAGTCTAATTTGAATAAATTTGCAGTTGAATAAAAACGAATACTATTGCTGGGTTATTGAAAAGCATGGGATATAAATCCGCGCCTGCAAGGGTGATGCGATTTTTAATCGTATTTTAAAATACTGCAATCAGATATCGGTGAAACTATTTCAGCGATTTGATCGCTGCACCCGTAGAAAAAAGTACGGATAAAAAGTTTGACACAATCGTTTGCGGATATTTACAATATTGGACTTGCTAAACAAAAAATACCGAAAACATCTACCTTTCAGACATAAAAAACATAGAATATGGATTTAAAAAAGATAATAGGCTTTTCGGATACATCTGTCTTCAAATTCAAAAACTGATATAAGTGAGCATTGACAAGCCTTGCGACATTTTTCACAAGGCTTGTTTGGAATGAAAAAAAATATCCCGAAAAACGTCAGTGATTTACTTAAATATCTACTTTTGCACTGTTATTTCGTTAACAATATTTAACCCATAACATAATTATTTAACCTAAATTCCTTTGTGATGGAAGTTGAAAAAATCATGATTGACCTGGAGAAAAAACATCCGGGTGAAGTAGAGTACTTACAAGCCGTTCGTGAAGTTTTGGAATCGATCGAACAGGTTTACAATGAAAATCCTCAATTTGAGGCAGCAGGCATCATCAGCCGTTTGGTTGAGCCTGATCGGATTCTTACTATTAAAGTTCCCTGGGTTGACGACCATGGCAAGGTGCATGTAAACCTCGCATACAGGGTTCAGTTTAACAACGCTATCGGACCTTACAAAGGCGGACTTCGTTTCCACCCTTCGGTGAACCTTAGCATCCTGAAATTTTTGGGCTTTGAGCAGATTTTCAAAAACAGCCTTACTTCATTGCCAATGGGCGGTGGAAAAGGCGGATCTGATTTCGATCCTAAGGGAAAATCAAATGCTGAAGTTATGCGTTTCTGCCAGTCGCTTATGCTCGAATTGTGGCGAATCATTGGTCCTGAAACCGATGTACCTGCAGGTGACATAGGTGTTGGTGGCCGCGAAATTGGCTTCCTATTCGGCATGTATAAAAAACTTGCCCGCGAGCATTCAGGCGTACTTACAGGAAAAGGCCTCAACTGGGGCGGAAGTCTTGTTCGTCCTGAAGCTACAGGTTTCGGTAATGTTTATTTCGCACAGGAAATGCTCAAAACCAAAGGAACTGATTTCAAAGGTAAAACTGTTGCAATTTCAGGATTTGGAAACGTTGCTTGGGGCGCAGCCCTTAAAGTTACTGAACTTGGCGGTAAAGTTGTAACCATTTCAGGACCTGATGGATATGTATTTGATCCTGACGGAATAAGTGGCGATAAAATCCATTATATGCTCGAACTTCGTGGTTCGAACCAGGATATCGTAAAACCATATACTTACGAATTCCCTAATGCACAGTTTGTTCAGGGAAAACGTCCTTGGGAAGTTAAATGCGACATCGCTCTGCCTTGCGCAACCCAAAACGAACTTGGTAAAGAAGATGCATTAAACCTCGTGAAAAACGGATGTATCTGCGTTTGCGAAGGTGCTAATATGCCTACAACTCCCGAAGCTATCGAAATTTTCCAGGAAAATAAAATCATGTTTGCTCCTGGTAAGGCAGCTAACGCCGGTGGTGTTGCTACTTCAGGTCTCGAAATGAGCCAGAACTCAATGAAACTGAACTGGACCGCTGTAGAAGTTGATCAGAAACTGCACCAGATCATGATCAACATCCACTCCGCTTGTATCAAATACGGAAAAGAGCCTGACGGATATGTAAATTATGTAAAAGGCGCCAACATCGCTGGTTTCTTAAAAGTTGCCAACGCTATGCTCGATCAGGGCGTTCTGTAAAAATCTTTCTTTTAGAGAGAATTAATTTTAAAACTAAAAAAACCACCTGTAAAAAGGTGGTTTTTTTATTTTAAGGACTTCAGCAAATTATGTTGCATATCACCTCTACCCATATTAAAAAGTGCTGCTTTGTGATTTCAGCTCCCAATTAAATCCAAATTATACAATATGAGATATCATAGTATTTCAGTGATCATCATTTGAAACATATTAGATTTGCTCGATCGGTTACGCTAATGTGTAATTTGGGTTAAAACAAAGAAGTTTGTATATATTGTGCCGGAAAAATTACCGGATTTTTCAACGGGCCGACAACATTTTCACCTGATATCCGGTAAACAGGCGACTCCTGATGCCTGGAAGCAATTGCAATAAGTGTTCCGCCGGCATAAGGTTTAAAAACTCTTTCAACCAGATGCGGGTCGTTATTGTCCTGCGAAATGTGCGAGAGCAATAAGTGACTCATCTTCTCTGATTTAAACTTTGTAAAAAGTTCAAGCGCCTGGTTGTTTGAGAGATGCCCGTGATCGCTCCGAATACGATTTTTCAGATAAACAGGATAGTATCCTTTTTCAAGCATTGCTTCATCATAATTTGCTTCGAGAAATGCCGCATGGCATAAACTAAAATTTTTAGTTACATGATCACATGCCGACCCGATATCAGTAAGCACTCCTATTACAATTCCATTTCCCGACACGGTAAAACTATGCGGTTCGGACGCATCGTGAAGTTTAGGGAAAGCATTTACCGAAAGGCCGCCAATCTGAACTGCTACATTTGACTCAAAATGCCTGAGGAAATTAGCTCCAATTTTTAACCGGCTGTTGTTATATGTGCCAGCTGAAATATATATCGGAATTTGGTATTTGCGGACAATAAACTCAACACCTTTGGTATGATCGGAATGCTCATGTGTGATAAAAACTGCTTTGATCTTTCTGAAATCCAAACCCGAACGAAGCAGCCGGCGCTCCGTTTCACGACAGGAAATTCCGGCATCGATTAAAACAGCTTCTTGCTGATTACCAATATAATAACAGTTTCCGTTGCTACCGGAATTTAACGAAGAAATATAAAGTGACATGGTGGGTGCAAAGAAACAGAATTAAAGGTTTCAACCGGCAGATGTTTAAAAAGATATCCATTTACATTCCTGAAATAGAATATATGCGTTGTAGCTTTTTGAAAACTGATTTTTCAACAAAAAAATTTAGTACTAAGAGCATATACATAACAACCACCTATAACCTACCGGAAAACTGAAATCCCTGAATGGAATTTCAGTTTTCCGGTTTGCTCCTTCCAAATTAAAATGCGGGCATGCAATCAGGAAATCATGGTTAACCGATACTCTATTAACAGGTTACAGTGTTTTAATTACTAGTAATACTGCTGGCACCATCGCAAATGGTGGGGCAAGGGGAATTTTTTCCAGCAGCTTTATAAATAGTAGATGTTACATCCTGACCTGTATCGTTAACCCCTACCACAATACCAACATTTCCGACATTTTTTTCAAATCCCATATAAACACGAAAAGTTGCTAACGAAGGATTTTCATTTGCAAGGTTATTTAATGCAGTGAGGTGCTCTTTGGTCAAAGCAAACCCCTTAATTACACCGTTGCTTGCTGTTGCAGTGGTGTAATATCCGCGAAATAATGAATTGGCTTCGGCAACACTAATTTTGTTTACTACCGGAAGCACAGCAGGAGTAGTTTCCGTATTGGTGAACGAGAACATCCCAATAATGGAAGCTCCCAGGATTATCCCTGTTACAAAAGTTACTGCTGCAAGCGTAATTTGGTTCTTCTTCATAGCGATAATTGGTTTTTGGTTGAACATAAAGTGGTTAATTAAAGTTTATTATTCAGGATAAATATATAGAATCAAACATATGTTAACAATCATACAATGAAGAGTGTTCATTTTATATCCATCCGATGGCAACATGCTTTAACCATCATAATGATAGCATTTATTTTTGTGCTTTTAAATCCGGCATTTTCCTATGGCAGGCCGATATCAGACTTACAAACAAGTAAACAGGGAACTAATATTCATCATGAAAACTCTGATAGTTTAAAGATAGAGGAACTTGCAGAGCTGATGTTTTACTTTTATGACAACCTTGGGGATAAAAGATTAGCTGACAGTACCGGCCAAAAAGCTATTGAATTTGCCGAAGCCAGCTACCAGCCTTCTTTGCTGCTTCTCGCTTACATTCGATATTTGGAGAATAACGATATAAGTGCCTATTTAACAAAATCGTTGCGGTTTGCTCAGGAAGCTGTTACACTGAGTAAAATTGTAAATAATCCGAAACTTGAATGGCAGGCATTAAAAAGTGCTGTAATGGTAAATATAGCAGCCTATAAGTATGATAAAGCGCTTGCGATAAGTTATCAGGCTTTGGCATTAGCCGATGCATTGCAAAATGATGAATACAAAGCCTGGAGTTATCTGCTGATAGGGCAAAGCCTGGAAGGGAACAATCAAAAAATAGAGGCTTTCCGTAATTATCTTACAACTTCCTCCTTAGCCGGGAAACTTCAGAATGCTTCACTTTTAAAAAAATGCTATTCCCTCTTGTCGGGCTTTTACAATAATAACAAGATTTACAGCAAAGCCATCGACTATAAGTTGAAAGAGGTTGATGTAATATTACAATCCCTTCCGGTTGACTCCGTGGGATTGATGTGGGCAAAGTATGATCTTCAGGTAATAGATGTTAATTCGAATAATAATAAACTGAATACCAGAAGCATACAGGATATTTTAGATTTTGCGGTAAGAAATAACCAACCCAGGCTTAAAAATTATGAAGTAGCTTTGTACCGGTCGCATCTGATTGCTGCTGATAAAATAAGTCAGCTTACTGAATTTTATACTTTACAGTTTCCTGAAGAATTTGCCAGATTATCGATTGAATATCCCTCACTATATTTCAGGTTAAAAGCTTATTTCAACGAAGATGAAGGCAAGGATGATTCAGCATTATTCTATTTAAACAAGGCTGAGCAGTTAATACAATCGGATCCCAATAAGATTTTGCAATCCAATTTCTATCAGCGTTTCGGGCAGTTTTTAGTCAGGCAGGGAAAACAACAACCTGCTATATCAAAATTTTTAAAATCGTATGAACTCGCTCAGCAGGCATCATATTTCGAATATATGTTAAGTGCATCCAAAAGTATTGAAATCCTGTATGCCGGAATGGGTGATTATAAAAATGCTTTCATTTTCTCAGGATTAAACAGGGCGCTAACTGACAGTATTAGCAAATTAACACAAAATGATCAGCTTCTGGCGCTCGAAATAGATCACGAAACAAAACAACTCGAACGACTTTCGGAACTCAATCAGATTGAAACCCACCGCAGGCACAATATCCAATACATGGCAATAACGATAGTAATAATTGCTATGTTTATTTTGCTTATAATGCTTGGAAGTTTAACTATACCAACATGGGTAATAAAAGTGCTCGGATTTTTCTCATTTATTCTCTTTTTCGAATTTATTATAATGATAGCCGATCATAAAATATATGAGGTTACCCACAACGAACCATGGAAAATCCTGCTGATTAAAATCGGGCTTATTGCCATACTCCTCCCCTTTCATCATTGGATTGAGAAAAGGGTGATTCATTATCTGATTAATAAAAAGGTAATTAAAATTCCAACGTTTTCTTTACAGCGAATTTGGAATAAGGAACCGAAACCTAAAACTGAATCGTAAAATTTATACATATCCACCCTGATATTCTGAAATATACATATGTAATAAGAATTAACTATATATTCAAAACGTGTATTTTACCAGTTAATAAGTTTGAACTCATAAAATATATCGCTGTTCATTACTCCAACTATTTTTTATAATTTCGGCGCTATGAATCCGATTCGAATTACTGCCGTTTCATACTATAATACTCTCCCGTTTATTTATGGTCTCACCCGTTCAGGTTTATTATCTGATTTTGAGCTGAGCCTAGATGTACCATCGGAATGTGCCCGGAAAATCATTTCTTCAGAAGCTGATATTGGCTTAATTCCGGTAGGAGCTTTACCTGCCGTTCCAGGTTACAGACTTATTGGCGACCTGTGCATAGGTGCTGACAAGGATGTAAAATCTGTATTGCTGCTTTCAAATTCTAATCTTGAAAATTTAAAAACAATTTTTCTCGATACTGATAGCCGCACATCAGTTAATCTGGTTAAAATACTGGCAAAAAAATATTGGAAAATAACCCCACGGTGGGAAAGCCTTTCGAATCTGCAAGGAAATCCATCGGAAGACGAAGGAATGGTGCTGATCGGGGATAAAACATTCGGTTTATGCAGCCAATATCAGCACTGTTATGATCTTGCAGGCGAATGGATCAAGTTCACTGCATTGCCGTTTGTATTTGCTGTATGGATTACACGTATCCCCTTAACCGAAGATTTTGAAGCCTCGTTCCGCTCCGCTCTTTTATGGGGAACCAATCATAGCGCAGACTCGGTTACACTGGCAGGAAAGCTGCATATTACGGAACAGGAACTATTTTCGTACTTAAAGAACGACATCAGTTATACTTTGGATGATGCCAAAATAAAGGGTATGGAACTTTTCCTCAAATTACTGTCCGAAAACAATTCGGATCTGTAATGATTCCGGGCGGTACATTCCGGATTTAAAAATTGTCGCAGCAATTCTACATGCAGAAATCCTTGAACAAATCTTTACAATCTAATATTAAGAATACATTTTCATGAACTTAAAAGATAAAATTTCAGCTTTCGATCCAAACGGTATTGGCAACTTAAGCGGTAACATTTATGGTTTACCTTTTGATGCCGACGACGCCCGGCTTGTTATTCTGCCCGTCCCCTGGGAAGTTACTGTTTCCTACCAGGCAGGTACTGCCGCTGCCCCGGAAGCTATCCTTGCAGCCTCCTACCAGGTCGATTTGTACGATCCTTTCGTGAGCGATGCCTGGAAGCTTGGAGTTGCCATGAAGGATATGAACCAGGGCATACTCGAAAGAAATAATGCTTTGCGACCAAAGGCTGAAAAATACATTCTTCAATTGGAGCAAGGCATTAACCCTTTGCAGAATTCAAGTATGCAGGAAGCACTCGATGAAATAAATCTTGCCTGTCTTGAACTGAATCAATGGGTTAAAAATGAATCGCTTAACCTTTTAAAGAAAAATAAGGTTGTTGCACTTTTGGGTGGCGATCACAGTACACCTTTGGGATTGATGCAGGCGCTGGCAGAAATATATCCATCATACGGAATC
The DNA here is from genome assembly GCA_038249705.1 of Bacteroidales bacterium. GTDB lineage: Bacteria > Bacteroidota > Bacteroidia > Bacteroidales > UBA4417 > UBA4417. The sequence goes on from JBBSDC010000098.1 coordinate 13,428, forward strand.
CTGCATATTGATGCACATGCCGATCTTCGCCAAGCATACGAAGGTTTTGAATATTCACATGCTTCTATCATGTTCAATGCAATAAAACTCCCGCAAATTACTCATCTTGTTCAGGTTGGTATCCGCGATTATTGCGAAGCCGAAGTAAACCTGATCAATAACGAACCGAGGATTACTACTTTCTTTGACCGTGAAATTAAACATTTGCAATTCGAGGGTAACAACTGGTCATCGATCTGTGATACAATTATCGGAACTCTTCCTGAAAAAGTTTATCTCAGCTTTGATATTGACGGACTGGATCAGAAATTCTGCCCCAATACCGGAACACCGGTTCCCGGCGGACTTGAACTGGAGCAATCTATTTTTCTTGTTGAAAAACTGGTTAAATCAGGCCGTACTATCATTGGTTTCGACCTAAACGAAGTAGCTCCCGGAAACGATGAATGGGATGCCAATGTAGGTGCGCGACTGCTTTACCGGCTGGCTAACATTTGCCTGGTTTCAAATAACTTATAAAAACAATAAAATGTAAATCCGCAGTAAGAATCAGATGATTTTTACTGCGGATTTTTAAATATGGAATCTTTTTAGTTACTGAGGTCAGAAAACCTTTTCAAAACAGATTATTTCTTTATAGCTTTACGTTGCTGTTGTTTTGTCATGTCTTCCAGTCGTTTCTGGAAGGATGATTTCTTAACAGGTTTCGATTTATTTTCCTGAATGCGGGCATGAAGTTTATCTTCATTTACAAACCTCCTGATAATAAACATCTGGGCGAAAGTAAACAAGTTCGCAAGCATATAATAGTAGCTTAAACCAGCCGAAAAGTTATTAAAGAAACCAAGGAACATGATAGGCATCAGGTACATCATGGTTTTCATACCAGGCATCTGCTGTGTCGAACCCATCATATCGTTATTCATTTTGGTGTACATAATGGTCGAAATGGTCATAAGCAGGGTAAACAAACTGATGTGATTTCCGTAGTAAGTGCTCAATAACGGAATATGTGTAGTCCAGGAATAAATGGAGTCGTAGCTCGATAAGTCTGTAGCCCATAGGAAAGACTGTTGCCTTAATTCGAATGCCGACGGGAAAAATCTGAAGAGGGCAATGAGTATCGGAAACTGCAGTAACATTGGAACGCAACCAGCCATTGGATTTACTCCGGCTTTTTTGTAAAGAGACATAGTAGCCTGTTGTTTCTTCATGGCATCTTCCTTTTTAGGGAATTTCGAACCAATTTCCTCAATTTCAGGCTTTAATAACGCCGAACCCTTGCAATGCATCTCGGTTTTGCATTTGGCCGGGGTCAACTTCTCGGCCTTGCATTGAAATCGCGTGAATGAATTTGGAATAAAGTCGTTCTTCCCGATCTCACCTTTCCACTCGGAAGCGAATTTTTTTCCGTTAAAACGTTAAAAGGGATTGGTGCTGGTTGATCGGGCGATGTTC
>JBBSDC010000099.1:0-14852 GCA_038249705.1 Bacteroidales bacterium
AATCCAACACCAATCAATCCGTATCTTGCTGAAATAGAAGAATTCAGCCTTGCTATACTCGAAAAGAGAGAACCAAAAAATAATTATGTAATTGGTCTGACAAGTCAGAAAGTATTAGCTGCCTGTTACGAATCGGCAAAAACAGGAAAAGCAATTGAAGTGAAAGAATAATTTCGATATGGAAAAAGTTGTTTTAGGTATTTTTACTCATCCCGATGATGCCGAATTTTTATGTACCGGCACATTATCGCTTTTAAAAAAAGCCGGATGGGAAGTGCATATTGCCACACTGTTAACCGGCGATAAAGGTACTGCCGAGTACAACCGCGAAGACATAATTCGTATTCGCAGGGAGGAAGCTATAAATGCATCAAAAGTTATTGGCGCAAAATACCACTGCCTCGAAATGGAAGATATCTATTTGTTTTACGATCGCGCTTCCATTAACAAAACAACGGCACTATTCCGTACTATTAAACCTTCACTTGTTTTCACCGCCAGTCCGGCAGATTATATGTTGGATCACGAAATTACCAGCCTGCTGGTTCAAACGGCATGTTTCTGTACCGGCATTATGAACCTCGAAGTTCCCGAAAAACCTTACGAGCCAATCCCCTATCTGTATTATGCCGACCCTATGGATGGGAAAGATAAATTAGGCAACCCCATTCATCCATCAACTTATGTAAATATTACCGGCGAAATTGACACAAAGGAAGAAATGCTAACCTGTCATGCAAGTCAACGCAACTGGCTTATGGCGCATCATGGGATGGATGAATATGTTATGTCAATGAAAAGGTTTTCCGAGATGCGTGGAAAAGAAATTAATACAGGATATGCCGAGGGTTTCAGGCAGCATTTAGGCCATGGGTATCCGCAAAACAATGTTTTAAAAGAAATCCTTGAATATTCAGTTGTTACAAAATAAAAATCCTTAAACGAAAAATTATGGCACGTAAATTAAGTATGCTTGCCCCCGATTGGTGGGATTTTACAACACTTGATGAAAAGATTTTAACTGATGCTGCAAAGCTTACGCCAAATGACATGTTGCAATTATCACGGCCCGGATTCAAAGTTGTTTTTTATGAAACCATAGAAGATTTTTACCTTGCCGAGGCACTCGAATATATTACCGCATGGAAACAATCAACTGCAAGTAATCCTGTAGGTATTTGTGGCCCTATTGGCCCAACCGAGCAACTACCACTTGTAGCACGCTTGGTTAATGAGTTGCAGCTCGACCTGTCCAATTCTCATTTTTTCGGGATGGACGAATGGTATGTAAACGGTAAAGCTATGGAAGCAAGCAATCCATTATCGTTCGAAAAGGCGGATAAAGACCTGTGTTTTAACCGTATCGATAAAAAATACAGAATGCCCGAAGCAAATATGCACTTCCCAAAAGCCGATCTTAAAACCTACATCAATAGCTGGGATAGTGGCGTTCGTTGTGCTGTAATGCAAGGCGGACAAGGCGATACAAAACATTGGGCATTCAATGATCCGGTAAAAAGAGAAGGTAAATATAAAGATGCGCCTCCAACACCTGAAGAATTCCGTAAATTATCAACCCGAGTGGTAGATTTACATCCGGTTACCTGCATGCAAAACGCCCGAACAAGCGCAGGTGGCATTGTAACAGGCATTCCGATGCAGGCACTCACAGTCGGACCCGTTCAGACGTGGAAAGCTGAAAAAGTTTCCATATGGCAGGCAGGTGCTCATGATAACGCATTTGGTCAGAGGCTTACCGCTTTTATGATCAGCAAGAAAATCATGGATAGCTCTGTTCCTATGTCGTTACTGGCTGATCATCCGAACGTACAGTTTAACTATTTCAGGAATGGTATTGGAGTTTGTGAAACCGAAATGCACTAAAAAATAAAAGTATTCAAGCGGAATATACAATAACATGAAGATTGAGGTTGGGGTTGAATGATGAAGAGATGGCTCAGGAAAACTCCTGGGCCACTTTTCGCTTTTAAATTGCAATTTAATACCTACTATGAGTAATCCAACAGATAAACCTGAAGTTTTTGTTGCCCCGGAAGCAACACAATTGCGGCGTGTACTTGGATTATGGGACCTGGTGTTTTATGGGATTGTACTGATTCAGCCGATAGCTGCAGTTGGTTTATTCGGCATTGCTTCAAAAGTATCCGGGGCCCACATGGTCACCACTCTGTTGATTGCCATGGTTGGTATGATGCTTACAGCAATAAGTTACGGGCGTATGGCATCAATGTTCCCTTCAGCAGGTTCAGCATATACTTATGTTGGAAAAGGGCTGAATATGCACCTTGGATTCCTGGCCGGCTGGGTTATGTTTCTTGATTACCTGATTATTCCTGTTATAAATACAGTTTACGGATCACTTACTTTACAACGGCTGGTTCCGGGAATACCCTTCTTTGTATGGGTAGTTTTGTTTATTGTCTTTATTACGTTTTTTAATCTGAGGGGAATCAAAACAACAGCCCGGTCGAATGAACTGTTACTTGCTATCATGTGTATTGTTATCTGCATTTTTATTGGCCTGGCAATTCAATATGTTTTTCATGCCCAGGGCTGGAGCGGACTACTCTCATATAAGCCATTTTATAATCCAGAAACATTCAATTTTGCAGCAATCATGACCGCCACTTCTTTCGCTGCACTCACATATATTGGATTTGATGGCGTAACCACGTTAGCCGAAGAGGTTAAGAATCCGAAACGAAATATGCTACTAGCTCCGGCATTGGTTTGTCTGTTCACCGGGCTATTCAGTGGTCTTCAAATATACCTTGCCCAATTGGTTTGGCCTGATTATATGTCGTTCACAAACCTGGAGACAGCTTTTTTTGATGTTGCAGCCAGAGTAGGCGGGACATTTTTATTTAATGCCATGGCTCTCACTCTTTTTATAGCATGCCTGGGTAGTGGCCTTGCAGGACAGGTTGGCGCTGCCCGCTTATTATATGCCATGGGCAGGGATGGCGTACTCCCGAAAAAATTATTTTCACACATAAGTCCCAAAACGTCAATTCCCAGTTATAATATTATATTTATTGCGGCTTTGACATTAATCTGCTCTTTGTTAATAAGCTATCAGGGTGCTGCTGAGTTATTGAATTTTGGCGCATTTCTAGCCTTTATGGGAGTAAATATTGCAGCGTTGCGGCAGTTTTACTTTCTTCGGATTCCAAGTGAGAAAAGAAATGTGCTATTCGATGTAGTTATGCCGGTAATGGGTTTCCTGGTTTGCCTCTTTATCTGGTTAAGCTTGCCAACTCCTGCAAAAATAATCGGTGGAATATGGCTGATTACCGGGGTGATTTACCTGTTATTTAAGACCCGGGGATTTAAACAAAAACCGGTAATGCTTGATTTTAAAAATGTATAAAATTGTACTTGAACTGAACGTCTTTAAGCTTTCAAATAAAATATAAATATGGCTGTAGTAATAATTCTGCCCAAGCAAGGTCAATCTGTTGAAACTTGTATCATATCCAAATTCCTTAAGAAAAAAGGAGATGATGTGGTAAAAGGAGAAATTCTTTTCTCCTACGAAACCGATAAAGCTACGTTTGACGAAGTATCGCCGACAGACGGAGTTATTCTGGAATGTTTTTACAACGATGGAGATGAAGTTCCGGTTTTATTTAAAATGATGATTATCGGAAAACCGGGAGAAGACTATACAGCCTTGCTTGACGAAAGTATGCCTGCCGTAACTGATTCTGAGATTAAATTAGTCCCATTATCCACTTTCATTCAGGCTGATTCGACTCTAGCAAAAGAAGTATCGTATGTTCAATCTGATAAAACCAATGAGAGTTTTGTCTCTCCCCGTGCAAAAAAACTTGCAGATAGTAAATCAATTGATGCAAGCCGGCTGACAGGTTCAGGGCCAAATGGACGGGTAATTGAGAAAGATGTACTGGTAGCTCTTGAAAATCTCCCGAAACTAACACCTCTTGCACGTCAGATTGTTTCCCGGGAAGGCTTACAGACTGCTAATGCCGGCAGCGGACTGGCAGGAACAACCAGAGCTGTTGATTTACTTTCCACTTCCAGCCAGTTAAACCAAGGAGAATTTGAAGACAGAAAGATTTCGAACGTTCGCAAAATTATAGCCAGGTCAATGCATGCCTCGCTCCAAAATTCAGCACAGCTTACCCACCACCTGGGAGCCGATGCACGAAGGATACTGGACTTACGCAAAAAAGCAAAAAAAGCTTTGGAGGATGGAAGTCTTACCACAAATATCACCCTGAATGATATGGTGTGTTTCGCCGTAATTAAAGCTTTAGAGAAATTTCCCAATGCTAATACGCATTTCCTGGGTGATACATTGCGTTTTTTCAACAAAGTTCACTTGGCTGTGGCTATAGATACCGATCGCGGACTTATGGTTCCGGTAATCCGCAATGCCGACGATCTTTCCATTGTTAGCCTTTCCAATCAACTTAAAGAAACCGCTAACAGCTGCCGAAAAGGAGGAATTTCATTGGATCTTTTGGCTGCTGAATCCGGAACATTCACAGTTTCAAATCTTGGAAACTATGGTGTTGAAATGTTTACGCCAATTATCAATTTACCACAATCAGCCATTTTAGGAGTAAACACAATTCTTCCACGTCCGAAAGACCTGGGTGATGGAGTTTACGCATTTGTGCCACATATAGGATTGAGTCTTACCTACGACCACCGGGCACTGGATGGCGGCGAAGCAACCCGTTTCCTTAAACAAATTGCTACCGAAATTGAAAACTTGGATTTGAATTTATTTTAGAAATTGGAGATGATGTACGATTTAATAATTATCGGTGGCGGCCCTGCCGGATATGTAGCAGCCGAACGCGCCGGACACAAAGGGCTAAAAGTACTTTTGTTTGAAAAGAAAAGTATGGGAGGTGTTTGCTTAAATGAAGGCTGTATCCCAACCAAGACAATCCTCTATAGTGCAAAAACCTACGAAAATGCCTTGCATGGCGACAAGTACGGAATTTTAGGTGACAATATACGTTTTGATTTTTCGAAAATAATGGCCCGAAAAAACAAAGTGGTCAAAAAGTTGGTTTCGGGTGTTGAGAGCAAAATGAAATTGCACCATGTTGCAGTTATTAAAGGAGAGGCTTTAATACAGGGTCGCTCTGCCAATGGAGTTGAGGTTGCATGTAACGGGGAATCATACCTTGGAGTTAACTTGCTTATCTGCACGGGATCTGAAGCATTTGTCCCTCCAATTCCCGGGTTGGCCACAGTTGGAGATGTTATTTTAACAAACCGCGAAATTCTGGATCTGAAAGAACAACCAACTTCACTGGTTATTATAGGAGGTGGAGTTATCGGGATGGAGTTTGCCAGTTTCTACAACAGCCTTGGCACTAAAGTAACGGTGGTCGAAATGCTTCCCCATATTTTAGGCGGTATTGACAATGAGCTTGGTGCCATGTTGCTTGATATTTATGCTAAAAAAGGAATTCAATTCCATTTGGATGCCAAGGTGGTGAAGGTGGAAGGCAATAAAGTTATCTTCGAAAAAGAAGGAAAATCAGAGTCTGTTGAAGGAGATAAAATACTTGTAAGTGTGGGCCGTCGCGCTGTTATTAAAGGTTTCGGACTCGAAAATCTGAACGTTGAAACTGATCGGGGTGGAATAAAAGTTGATGAGAAAATGCGCACCAACGTTCTCGGAGTATTTGCTGCCGGCGATGTAACCGGATTCTCTCTGTTGGCTCACACCGCAAGCCGCGAAGGAGAGGTAGTAGTTAATAATCTGACAGGTCGCGTCGACAGGATGCGTTACAATGCCATACCAAATGTGGTTTATACCAATCCCGAAGTGGCCAGTGCAGGCGAAACAGAGGAATCAGCCAAAGCAAAAGGAATTGCTTACCGAGTTGCAAAATTACCAATGGCTTATGCCGGTCGTTTTGTTGTTGAAAACGAAGACGGAAGCGGTTTGTGTAAAGTAATTATTGGCGAAAAATATGGTGAAATACTAGGTGTGCATATGCTTGGGAACCCTTGCAGCGAGATGATTTACGGCGCATGCATGGCTATTGAGCAGGAAATGACACTCGCTGAAATGCAGGAAGTTGTTTTCCCACACCCTACGGTAAGTGAAATTTTCAAAGAAACGATTTTTTCGTTTTAATCTTTTTACCCTGTTGGCAGTGACAGCCAAATATAATGAGATATCATTTCTATCTGATCCGGGTTTAAATAATACAATTCAGAATAAAAATAAATTTACAAAAACATAAAAAATGCCTAAAATTCAATACATCGATCCTTCTGATAAACGTAAACCTTCTTTCCTGGAATTTCAACCCATTCCTATCAATCAATATCAAAAGACTATAAAGGACGAAAAAGAAAACTTTACAGACGAGGAATTTAAAGCCATTTATCACGATATGGTATTGATCCGTGAGTTTGAAACCATGATCAACCTCATCAAAACTGTTGGTGCTTATAACGGAACATCCTACAATCATCCCGGACCTGCCCACTTATCCATCGGTCAGGAATCAGCAGCAGTAGGCATGGCCTGGACTTTAACCGTTGACGATTATATTTTTGGCAGTCACCGCAGCCACGGCGAAATTCTGGCTAAAGGCATGAGTGCCATTCATCAGACAGAGGATAATCAACTGATGGACATCATGGAAAAATTCTTTGATGGAACCGTTTTGAATGTTGTAAAAAAAGATTTTGAAGGCACCACTAAAGAACTGGCACGCCGCTTCCTCGTTTATGGAACATTGGCTGAGATCTTTGCCCGCGAAACTGGTTTCAACCGTGGCCTGGGCGGATCTATGCATGCTTTTTTCACACCATTTGGCGTTTATCCTAATAATGCCATCGTTGGCGGTTCTGGCGACATAGCAGTGGGAGCTGCCTTATACAAAAAGGTTAACCGTCAGAAAGGAATGGTGGTTGCCAACATCGGCGACGCATCCATGGCATGTGGTCCTGTGTGGGAAGGCCTGAGTTTTGCAGCCATGGATCAGTTCAAACAATTGTGGGAAGGCGATATGAACGGTGGACTGCCTGTGATTATCAACATTATGAATAATCAATATGGTATGGGTGGACAAACCTGTGGCGAAACCATGGGTTACGATATTGCTGCCCGAATTGGCGCAGGCGTAAATACCGAACAGATGCATGCTGAACGTGTTGATGGCTATAATCCACTGGCTGTGATTGATGCTTATAAACGAAAACGTAAAGTTATTGAAGAAAAAAACGGCCCGGTTTTATTGGACGTTCTAACCTATCGTTATAGCGGACACAGCCCTTCGGATGCATCTTCCTACCGGAGTAAGGAGGAAGTGGAAGCATGGGAATCACAGGATTGTATCGCATCTTTCGGTAAAAATCTGATTGAAGCAAATGTTGCCTTTCAAGATGACCTGGATGCCATTTGGGCTGATGTTAAAACCCTGGTTTATGATATATTTCTGAAAACCATCGATGATGAGGTGTCCCCACGAATGAAAAATCCGCAGATCATAGGTGACATGATGTTTTCAAATGGCTCGGTTGATTCTTTCTCAAAGGCTAAACCAGATGTGCTGATGCCGTTGTCCGAAAACTCAAGGGTAAAAAAAATAGCAGCAAAGGAACGCTTTGCTTATGATGCCGATGGAAAACCATTCAGCAAAATGAAACAATTCCAATTGCGTGACGGTATTTTTGAAGCCATTATGGATCGTTTTTATAAAGATGCATCCATGGTGGCCTATGGGGAGGAAAATCGTGACTGGGGAGGAGCATTTGCTGTTTATGGCGGAATGACAGAGGCTCTCCCCTATCACCGCTTGTTTAATTCACCTATTTCGGAGGCTTCAATTGTAGGCACAGCTATTGGCTATGCAATGTGTGGCGGTCGTGTTGTCCCTGAAATTATGTATTGCGACTTTCTGGGGCGTTGTGGCGATGAGGTTTTTAACCAGATGCCAAAATGGCAGGCGATGAGTGGCAATGTGCTGAAAATGCCTGTTACGTTGCGCGTTTCAGTGGGCTCAAAATATGGAGCACAACACTCACAAGACTGGACTTCGCTGGTTGCCCAAATACCAGGTATTAAAGTTTGTTTCCCGGTAACCCCCTACGATGCAAAAGGATTAATGAACAGTGCACTGCAGGGAACCGATCCGGTTGTATATTTCGAAAGCCAGCGTATTTACGAAATCGGAGAACAGTTCCACATAGGCGGTGTACCCGAGGGATACTACGAAATTCCTTTCGGTGAACCAGATGTAAAAAAAGAAGGTACAGACATAACATTTCTTACAATAGGGCATACCTTATATCCTGCTTTGCAAACAGCTAAAGAACTGGAAGAAAAATACGGACTGAGTGCAGAAGTAATTGACGCACGCTCACTGGTTCCTTTCAATTATGAACAGGTAATTGCTTCAGTGAAAAAAACCGGTAAAATCATTGTTGCCAGCGATGCGTGTACACGTGGTTCATACCTCAATGACATGGCTGCCAATATAAGTCAGCTTGCCTTCGATTACCTCGATGCACCGGTTTGTGTACTTGGTTCGCGCAACTGGATCACTCCGGCATACGAATTGGAACAAGATTTCTTCCCACAAGTTGGATGGTTCCTCGATATGATAAACGAACGCATTCAACCTTTGGCTGGGTATATTTCAGATCAGAATTTCACGGATGCGGAATTTATTCGCCGGTCAAAATTGGGAGTGTAGGTACGAAGGGAAGGCACAGGAGAAGGAGAAGGCATATGCGAAGACATAAGTGAAGGCAATGGAAAAAATACTTTCGAAAACATTAAACTCATTCTTTTACTCTTTTAATGCTCATTTCAAAGTCCACCTTCTCCATTTAATGTTTAATAATCTGGTGGTGAAAACTAAAACAACTATGAAAACAAAAGCAGTCCGTATATATGGCAAAAAAGACCTTCGGTTGGAAGAGTTCCAATTGCCTGCAATAAAAGACGATGAAATATTAGCCAAAGTTGTTACTGATAGTTTGTGCATGTCGTCGTATAAAGCATCAAGCCAGGGTGCAGATCATAAACGGGTTCCTGATGATATTGATGTAAATCCGACTATCATAGGGCACGAGTTTGCCGGCGAACTCGTCGAAATCGGATCCAATTGGGCTGGCCAATTCAAAGTTGGCGATAAATATGCCATTCAGCCTGCTTTAAATTATAAAGATGGACCTGTTGGTGTACTTAGCGCACCCGGTTACAGTTATAAGTACCTTGGCGGTGACGCTACTTATGTGATCCTGGCGAAAGAGGTAATGGAACAAGGCTGTCTGCTCGTATACAAAGGTGAAGGTTTTTACAATGCTTCGTTGGCAGAACCTTTTTCGTGTGTTATTGGTGCCATGCATGCCAGTTATCACCTTACGCCAGGAAGTTACGTTCATAAAATGGGGATAGTTGAAGGCGGAAATATTGCCTTGTTAGCCGGAGCAGGACCTATGGGACTTGCCATGCTTAATTACATCCTCCACCGAACAGATCGGCATCCTGCATTATGCGTAGTTACCGATATTGACCAATCACGGCTCGATCGTGCTGCCGGCTTATATTCACCGGAATTTGCATCAACAAAAGGCATAGCCCTGAAATATGTTAACACATTAGATTCTCCGGATTCAACCCTGGATCTTAAATCACTCACGGGTGGCAAAGGTTATAATGATATTTTTGTTTTTGCTCCAGTAAAACCGCTTGTTGAGCTGGCTGATGCTATATTGGCTTTCGATGGGTGCCTTAACTTTTTTGCAGGACCAAGTGATACGAATTTCAGTGCTCTGATCAATTTATATAACGTTCATTACGGGTACACGCATATTGCAGGTACCAGTAGCGGGAACACTGACGATATGATTGAAGCTCTTGATCTGATGAGTAAAGGAATGGATCCTGCCGGTATCATCAGCCATATAGGTGGGCTTAATGCGGTTATAGATGCAACAAATCATCTGCCCGAAATTCCAGGTGGTAAGAAACTTATTTACACTCATATTGAAATGCCTTTGACTTCAATAAACGACTTTGCCAGATTAAGCGAAAGTAATCCGGTTTACAAAGAATTGGCTGACATTTGTGAAAAGAATAAGGGGCTTTGGAGTGTTGAAGCTGAAAATTATTTATTGGCGAATGCTGCCCTGATCACTCTTTATCATTGAAATCCAATTCTGCTGATATATTCCTGCTGCTTTACCCAAACAATACTTTCCTAAGAACCTGATTTTTAATGAAAGGTAACACTGGATGATCTGATTATTTCAATTCATCCTTGAATGAACCAAAATTAATTCTGTCTTGGACAGGAATAATCAAGGCTAATAACTCTTCCGACTTCCTGGCATCCAATTTACATACATCGGCTAAAACTCCATAAATCCCTTTCTCAAAAATTTCAATAAATTCCTTATCGCCGGGGAATAATTCCCCTTGTTCATCAACTGCTCTGAAATTCAAAGCACAGGTGAGAACAAAAACTATTTCCCTGTAATCACATTGATATTCGATTGCTGATTTTAAAGCGCCTACAATACGGTCTTCAGGACTGAGTTTTCGCATCAAATCGCATCCTACCCTGAAAATGGTGTCCCCGAGAGCTTTATTCCTAAAACGGTTGAGCAAATCATCGATATGATCAACCAGATCTTTGGCTGTAAACTCATCAGGATATTTTTTCCATAATATTTCGGCTGCTGAGAGCATGGTGTTACGAACCTTCTTAAATATACCCGGCACAGAAAGCGCCTCATAGAGATAAATGAAATTGGGATTATATAAATATCCGATATAAGCCGTTGCTGCATGGCCTAAATTATGAATAAACAATTTTCTGTCAACCCAGGCTTTCATATTTTCCTTGGGAGATAATCCAGGAACATCAGGTACTGGATTTTTAAATGCTTTTTTATCAAGAATAAGTGTATTGTAAGGCTCGGCAAATACCTGGAGTATATCTTCTTCCATATCGTTTTTAAGCATTATTGGAACCATTTTTCCGATGCTTGTTTCTACCAGCCCGACCAGTTGTTCAAACGGATAATCAGGAGGAAGGAGCGGTATTAATTCATCCCGGAAAAATGCATCAGCATTACGCATATTCTCAGCAATAATTATATCAAGGGGAAGATTTCTATTCAATTCATACCGTTCGGATAATCCTTTTGCCAGTAAAGGAAAAATGGCTTTCATGCCATGTAATCCTACTGATATAGATAGAATGTCGGATGTTGCGATCTCTTTACTTACCAATTCAATATTGTCGGCATGAACTCCTCGAACATTGGAAATATTCATTACTTCATCTTTTTCCGATTTTATTATAACATTATAGTTGCCCCGAAGATTAAGCTCATCAATAACAGCTTTGAAAACGTCAACAAAAACAACCTCATAACTGCCACGACTGAATAACTGACCAATAAATGATCTCCCGATTTTACCTGCTCCAAAAACTACGATTTTCCTACTATTCATTATTTTATACTTAATTGGTAACGATTCAGCATTTTCTCCACCAAAGCAAGTTTTTCACCATGCTCTTTTTCAAAATACGTACCCCCCATATAGTAGCATGCAAAACCTCCGGACGCAACTCCCCAGGAAACAACTTCTTTTAAAGATAAGTATTTTTTACCTGCCATACGTTGAAAGGCGACTGAAGCGATAGCAGCACCTGCAAAATTATCCCCGCATCCTGTTGTATCACCTCTTAAGGATGGATTATTCCTGAATTCATCCGATATCCAATTGCACACCGGTAGCTCAGCTTTTACCTTGTCAAACAGTTTGCCTGATGAATAACAATATATAGCATTGGCACCTTGAGTTATAATAAATGCACTTGCCCCGCTTTCTTCGAAATAGAGCGAAGCACCTTCAATATCTGATTGTCCGCTGATGCGGATAGCCTCTTCTGCATCCATAATAAGCAAATCAATCAAGGGCAGACTTTTTTTTGTATTCCCTAATGGCCAGGGTTTTGCCGGATTCTTTTTTTCGTTTATAAAATCATAAACAGTATGAACAATAGTTAATGCTCCATTTATTTTTGCTCTCGATAGCAATTGTGATAAGCTGTTATGAAGTTGTGGCACAAGGGCAGTCCCTCCGAATACAATAATATCAGACTCCCAGAAATGTTCATTTAGATTATTCTGATTATAGTTTACGGCGCAACCCAGATTATTTACAAAAAGCCGCTCTCCTCTTCCTTCATTATACTTTGGATCCGACAACACATCGGTGTATGGAGTTTCGCCATCCACAGTTATATAGTTCGATAAATCCAAAGGTAAATTCCCAAGCAGGCTTTCGATTGCCTTCCCTTTTTGATCTTTCCCACGGACTCCATAGAAACTGACACCCGCATCCATGCCATGAAGGAGTTGCGCTGCATTTATCATGCTAACAATGGAAGGCCCGCCAATATTGAACGAATCGTAACTTCTTACACCGGCAACATCGATTAAAATTTTGGCGAAAGATTTGCCTGAGAATCGTTCCAACTCTTGCTTGAACACTAATTTACCAGGATGCACTCCCCCATCACCGGGAATTATCGACTTATATTTCTGAAATGAGGGAGAGTTAAAGTCCACTCCATTATACACAAAGTCGCCCAAGGCGCATCCTGTGCCTGATACTCTGAATTTGCTCATATTGTGGTATTTATTTCCAATTTATTTATCAATCTGTTGAGGGAAACTAATTGTTAAAAAACGCGAGGAATAAACTCATCATCAATGGAATATAAAGCATTCCAAAAACGGTAGTCACTAAAATTGTAATTGCGCCTTTTTCAGGTTGAACTCCTAATTGGGTTGCATAGGCAATAAGATTAACACCCACCGGAATCAACGAAAAAAGAAACAATATTTTTAAAATCAGAACCGGGTAAAAATGCAGAAAAGAAACATCAATAAAAATGTAACTTATCATCACCAGAGGCCAGATAACAAAATGAGCCAGTGATGCAACAGCAGTGAATTTCCAATCCACCTTAAAGTGTTTTACCTCTGCAATTGCGATTCCTACCAACATCATTCCCAGTGCGGAGTAAGTACCGCGCATATCACGCATAAAATCAGTGTAAACCTGCAGAAAGTCGATGCCTGATCCGGTGGTTAGTTTCCACCCGCCTATATTGAAGATCAGGCCAAGTATCAGGGTGTAAATCGATGGAAGCATCAGGGTTTTCCATATGCTTGTGCGGGCTGAAAAATTGCCCAGGGCCGTTACAAAATAGCCAACCGTACTGGTATATAAAGTATATCCAACTCCGGCTATGATCACCAGGCTTTCGGCTTCTTTTCCAAACAGGACGATAGATGCCGGCAATGCAAAATACCCGTAATTTCCGTAACCGGCGGCAAACGAAAGCAGGTTACCCGTATTATCCTTCCAGAGTTTTTTCCCGATCCATAAAAATAAAATTGTGATCAGCGTACATAAAACAAAGAAAAATAAAGGCAGGCTCATGGTTTGAACCGATACAGGAGTAGTATAAGCTCCATGAAAAGTAATGATGGGCAACAATAAAAATACAAGCAGATTGGCAATGTCACCTTTTTTAACATTAAGCGCTTTGCCGATAATATAGCCGAACAGCATGTATAGATACAGCGGCAGGAGTTTTACCAGTAAACCTGAAAATAATTCCATTCCTATTCTGTTGCTTATTCTGAAAAATTTATTTTGCTGATTTGCGCCTGAAAATAATTTACCTCCCGGCTTTAGCGCACTCATTTGTAAGACCTTGCTGGCTAAAATTTACAAGGCCAATACGTAGCAGAATCCACTACTGTATTGACCTTGTATATTTAATGAAAATGTGGTTTACACAGATTTTGTAACATCCACTTCAAAGGCAATATTAGTTAACAACCAGTTTTTGAGTGGTTGTAGCATTACCGGTCCTGATTTTTACAAAATAAACTCCCTTTGATAAATTGGAAGTATTAAATTTTACTTCATGAATACCAGATGCTTGTTTAGCATTAACTACAGTTGAAACCTCTTTTCCAATGGAGTTGTAAATCTTAAGTGACACATCGCCGCCAGCAACCAAATTATAACTGATTTTAGTTGAAACTCTGGTAGGGTTTGGATAAGTGGTTAAACCAAGATCCTTTGCTTTATCAAGTTGTTTTACTGCTACCGGGTGTACAGCATAGTAAGCATCTACCACTGCTTTTCCATACCAGTTCAAATCGCCGATCTGGTAGCCATCATCACCAAGAGGAAGAGCTGCGTTTGTTGGCTTGAGATTGAACGGAAGAGGCCAGATAAAAGTACCCATAGTAGATGGAACTCCACCAACAGCAGGCCACCAGCCACAGGAATACATGTATTCAGGGCCTTGTATAGATACCCTTCTACGCTCCCTACTCTGTTTGAACGAAAGTTCGTACGAAGCTTCAGGAATGGCACCCTCAAACTGTGGATCCATAGTGTTGTTGGTTTCATCCGTCATGTTATCCTTCAAAATCCAGTGAGTATAGGTGGCAAAATAGCTTCTCATGGTTTTATTCAAAAATGGTTGCAGCGTAGCTGTAATTGCTTTTTGCTGATTTTTAACCAGGTCATTTGTAAATTTCAGGTTATTCATCACCTCAACTTTCCTGGTTTTGGCATCAATGTCCACTTCTTTTATAGCCCAGGTACATAGGTCTCCCTGAAGACTGTCTTGGGGGAAGTCATCCTTAAAATCGCCTTCCCAGGTATCACCTGCTGTGGCAGACCATACTCTTGGGCCAACATATCCACGTAATCCGGTGTTATAGTAAATGTTGTTTTTAACAGCGATGGTAGCATCGAAAATAGGATAATA
>JBBSDC010000100.1:0-14661 GCA_038249705.1 Bacteroidales bacterium
CAACTCCGCATGGCGCAAAGTTGCCTCTTCCATTTACCGCAGGCCGACCGATTCAAAAATTTTCGGATCTGTCGAAATTGATATTACCGACCTCGAAACATTTATCGCTGAAAAGCGCAAATCAGGCGTTAAAGCTACACTTACCCATGTTTTTGTACTTGCTGCTGCCCGCGCTTTAAAACAGGAAGTTCCCGAAATGAACACCTACATTAAACGTGGAAATGTTGTAATGCGCAAACATATCGATGTGATTGTAAGCGTATTGCTCCGCGATTCGAAAATGGGTTCGGTATTGATAAAAGATGCGGATGTGCTTACTCTCGAAGATTTAATTAAAGTGATGAAGGATGAAATAAATAAATCGCGTAAGGGCGAAGAAAATAAAACCATGCAGATGAAGGATAAGTTGTCTCGCATCCCATGGCCGCTGCGGAGCTGGTTATATCAGATTATCAAAACAGTAACAATGGACTGGGGTTTTTCATTTCCTTCCCTTGGCCTTTCGGCTAACAGTTTTGGCTCTTTTATAGTTTCAAATATCGGAAGTCTTGGCCTGGATATGGGTTATCCGGCTCTTTTCCCTTCGTCGAATGTTTCGTTTGTCCTCATACTGGGCGGTGTAAACCGGAAACCGGCTGTAGTAGATGAACAGATAGTGCCACGCACTATTTTATCCCTGGGTGCGGCGCTTGATCATCGTGTTGTTGATGCTTCGCATGGAGGGTTGCTTTTCAGCTATTTAAAAAAAGTAGTCAAAAATCCTTATCTGCTGGATGAGAAATTATAATGAAAAAAGTCAGGACTTAACCGAAGTTAAACCCTGACTTTCTATGTGTTGAGCTTTGTTTAAAAGCACTTTGCTGAATTAAAACTATATCGAAACCTTCAAACTCAGTTCTTTCAACTGATCGTCGGAAATGCGCGAAGGCGAATCAATCATTACGTCGCGGGCGGCATTGTTTTTAGGAAAAGCAATATAATCACGGATGGACTCGCTGCCACCAAACAAAGAACAAAGCCGGTCGAAGCCGAAAGCAATACCTCCGTGAGGTGGTGCGCCGAATTCAAAAGCATTCATCAGGAAGCCAAATTGAGCCTGGGCGTCTTCCTCGCTAAATCCAAGTAATTTCAACATTTTATGTTGTAGTGGTTTGTTGTGGATACGGATGGAACCTCCACCAACCTCCACTCCGTTTATAACCATATCGTAAGCATTAGCGCGAACGGCACCCGGATCGGTATCCAGCAATGCAATATCTTCAGGTTTTGGCGAGGTAAACGGATGATGCATGGCATAGAATCGCTGGCTTTCTTCGTCCCATTCCAAAAGAGGGAAATCATATACCCAAAGCGGGGCAAATACTTCGGGATTACGCAAGCCTAAACGTGTACCCATTTCCAGTCGGAGTTCATTCAGTGCTTTACGGGTTTTGTTTGCTTTTCCGGCTAGTATCAGCAGCAGATCTCCGGGTTTGGCATCGAAAGCTTCAGCCCATTTTTTCAGCTCTTCATGAGTATAGAATTTATCAACCGACGATTTCAACGTTCCGTCGGCAGCAACACGAACATAAATCAATCCCCCGGCACCAATCTGAGGTTTCTTAACAAAATCAGTAAGTTCGTCAAGTTGTTTACGAGTATATTCCCCGCAGCCATCAGCATTTATTCCAACAACCAGCTCTGCATCATCAAACACTTTGAAATCTTTGCCTTTAGCATGCTTTGTGAGCTCGGTAAACTTCATTCCAAAACGAACATCCGGTTTATCGCTGCCATAGTATTTCATGGCATCGGCCCAAGTCATACGCGGAAGCTTAACCACGTCAACATTTTTTACTGTTTTGAAAAGATGAACCACCAGTCCTTCGAATGTATCAAAAATATCTTCCTGTGTAACGAACGACATTTCGCAGTCGATTTGGGTAAACTCAGGCTGACGGTCGGCACGCAGGTCTTCGTCGCGGAAGCATTTCACAATCTGAAAATAACGGTCGAAACCAGCAACCATAAGCAATTGCTTGAAAGTTTGGGGCGATTGTGGCAACGCATAAAACTCACCCGGATTTACGCGTGAAGGAACCACGTAGTCGCGGGCACCTTCGGGTGTACTTTTTATAAGAACAGGAGTTTCAACCTCAATAAAATTAAGGCTGTCCATGTAATTACGGGTTTGGAAAGCCAGGCGATGGCGGAGTTCCATATTCCGTTTCACCGAGTTACGACGAAGGTCGAGGTAACGGTATTTCATGCGAAGTTCGTCACCGCCATCGGTATTATCATCAATGGTGAACGGAGGTGTTTTCGACTCGTTAAGGATTTCAAAGTTCTCAACAGTAATTTCGATATCACCGGTTGCCATTTTTGCATTTTTATTGCTGCGTTCACACACTTGTCCGTTTACCAGGATCACGAATTCGCGACCAAGTTTACGGGCTGTTTCGCACAACGAAGCATTGATTTCCATATTAAATACCAATTGGGTAATTCCATACCGGTCGCGCAGGTCAACAAAAGTCATTCCTCCCAGGTCGCGCGAACGCTGTACCCAGCCTGTCAATACAACATTATTGCCCACATGGGTCATATTTAATTCACCGCAGGTATGTGTACGAAGCATATGATATGATGTTAAGTAAAAAGGCTGCAAAAGTAGCAAAAATTTAAACGGCAGCGATTCGCAAAATACTTACCTAACTTAGGAACCAGACAAGGTTTACTGATTGACTTTTACAATAATAACGGTGCAGTTACAGACATTTTAATATCAGGCATTTTATACTTATGTATTCTGATAATCAATAGAATATACCCATTTATAAAGGCACGATCTGCCTTTTTCAAACGACTATCTGTACCAAAGCATGTAACATATTGAGATAAAATCCGGTATCAGAATATAAAAACGCAGTTAATGCATATAGCTCCTATAAGTGTTACTATGGCTTGCCTATTTTCATAAAAAGCGTTAAATCCATGCGTTCAGTAAAGTAAAACACTTGATTTCGGCTCTCAAATTCATTACCTTTGCACACTTTTGCAAAAAGCAACTGGTAATACATAAACAATTATGAAACTA
Organism: Bacteroidales bacterium; assembly: GCA_038249705.1. Lineage (GTDB taxonomy): Bacteria > Bacteroidota > Bacteroidia > Bacteroidales > UBA4417 > UBA4417. The sequence goes on from JBBSDC010000100.1 coordinate 3,077, forward strand.
TCGCAATTCAGGTATCATCTGCCTAACGAACTGGTTGCGCTTCACCCGGTCGAAAACCGTGATGAATCGCGCTTGATGGTACTCGATCGGAAAAAACAAACCATAGAACATAAAACCTTCAAGGATTTATTGAATTATTATGGAGAAGGGGATGTTTTTATACTCAATAACACCAAAGTTTTCCCGGCATTATTACTTGGTGAAAAAGAAAAAACAGGAGCTAAAATAACTGTTTTTCTACTCCGCGAACTCAACAGCGAAGCCCGATTGTGGGATGTATTGGTTGATCCGGCCCGTAAAATCCGTATCGGAAATAAACTCTATTTCGGAGATGACGATTCACTTGTGGCCGAAGTAATTGATAACACAACTTCCCGTGGACGCACGCTGCGTTTCCTGTTCGACGGTCCCTACAGCGAATTTAAACGTACCATTGAATCATTAGGCCGCACTCCGTTACCGGAAGAATTGCAGCGACTGCGTGATATCGAACCAAGTGATAAAGAGCGTTACCAAACAATTTACGCCAAAAACGAAGGAGCTGTTGCAGTACCTTCAGCCGGGCTGCATTTCAGCCGCCAGCTAATGAAACGGCTGGAACTTCAGGGTGTTAACTTTGCTGAAGTTACACTTCATGCCGGTTTGGGTAATTTCCGCGCAATTGATGTGGAAGATCTCACAAAATATAAAATGGATTCGGAAGAACTGCTTATTGAAGAAGAGCAGGCTCTTATCGTTAACAAAGCCATTGAGGCACGTAAACAGGTTTGCGTTGTAGGCACCACCACCATGAAAGCGGTTGAGTCGTCGGTAACCATATCCGGACAGGTGAAACCATACAGCGGCTGGAGCAATAAGTTTATTTTTCCTCCTTACGATTTCAGTATTGGATCAAGCATGATCACCAATTTTCACATGCCGCAATCGCCGATGATGATGATGGTAGCAGCCTATGCCGGATACGATTTACTGATGAAAGCATACAAGGAAGCAGTGGCACAGAAATACCGTTTCTTTACTTACGGTGATGCGATGCTGATACTTTAAGCCAATTTATAATATACCCAAAAAATCCCTTCGGAAGAGGGGATTTTTTTTTGACCTTTGTCACTTATTATGTCGGGGTGACTCGAAGTCACCTCGACATTAAGAAAACCCTTTTATGGAATCCATCCGAAAAATATATAAAACCGGCCTCGGTCCTTCGAGCAGCCACACCATGGGGCCACGTTTTGCTGCTGAAAAATTCAGGATCAGGAATGAGCTTGCTACCACAATCCGTATAACGCTTTATGGCAGTCTGGCTGCAACGGGCAAAGGACATCTGACAGATAAGGTGCTTCGCGAATCGTTTCCGGAAGATAAAGTAAAAATTATCTGGGAAAAAGATACTGTACTTCCTCAGCATCCTAATGGGATGAAATTTGAAGCGTTGGATGACCAGGGAAACTTGTTGGATGAATGGACCGTTTTCAGCGTTGGCGGCGGTGATATTGAAGATGAAGTTTTAAAATCGCAGAAAGTAAATGTTTACCCGCATACCAAAATGACGGATATTCTGAAATGGTGCCAGCAGAATGGCCGCACACTTTGGGAATATGTCGAAATACACGAAGGCGAGGATATATGGGTATTTCTGGCCGAGGTATGGAAAACCATGAAGGAATCCATAGTGCGCGGACTGGAACATGAAGGAGTTCTGCCGGGTATTCTGCATCTTCCACGCAAAGCATCATCCTATTACATTAAAGCTAAAAGTTCGGCTGGCACCTTACAAAAGCGAGCGCTGGTTTTTGCCTATGCACTTGCCGTTTCCGAAGAGAATGCTGGTGGAGGAACCATTGTTACTGCTCCAACCTGCGGATCTTGCGGAGTGGTTCCTGCTGTTTTGTACCACGTACAGAATACATATGATTTCTCGGATATAAAAATCCTTCGCGCTCTTGCAACCGCTGCTTTAATAGGAAACCTGGTGAAAGAGAATGCATCCATTTCCGGTGCACAGGTTGGATGCCAGGGCGAAGTGGGAACTGCTTGCTCCATGGCTGCCGGTGGTGCGGCACAGCTTTTCGGCGCAACTCCTTTTCAGGTTGAATATGCTGCCGAAATGGGGCTTGAGCATCACCTCGGGCTTACCTGCGACCCTGTTGCCGGATTAGTGCAGATTCCCTGCATCGAACGTAACGCTATAGGAGCCGGACGTGCTATGGATGCCAGCGCGTATGCTTTGCTTTCCGATGGACAACACCGCGTTAGTTTCGATAAAACCTGTCTCGCCATGAATCAGACAGGTCACGACTTGCCTAATATTTACAAGGAAACTTCAGAGGGCGGATTGGCATTGCTGGTGAAATAAAACCATCAGCATTTCATCAAGTCCAGTTTGTCGGATACTAAAAAATACACAATGAAAAAGTACGCCATCATTGTCGCCGGAGGAACCGGATCACGTATGAAAGGGGATGTTCCAAAGCAGTTTATGCTGCTTAACGGTAAACCGGTCATTCAGTATTCAATTGAAGCATTTTACTCCTTCGATTCTTCCATGCAAATAACGCTTGTCATTCATCCTGATTATCTGCTGTTTTGGGAAAAGTTATGCCGCGAATTTCATTTCTCTATCCCTTTAAAAGTCGTTCCCGGCGGGGAAACAAGGTTCGACTCAGTGAAAAAAGGATTAGAAACAATTGCCGATGAAGGTTTTGTTGCTATACACGATGCTGCACGGCCGGTGATAAGTGCTGATTTTATTGATAACATTTTTACAGAAGCAGCAATACATGGCTCTGCAATGCCGGGCATTTCGCTAAATGATACCATCCGGATTATAGAAGGTGATGTTACAAACCAGCTCGACCGTACATTTTTACGAGCCATGCAAACGCCACAGGTTTTTAAAATTTCGGAACTTAAAAGAGCTTATACACAGCCTTATATGCCTTCGTTTACTGATGATGCTTCGGTTATGCAGTCGGCAGGATTTCCGCTGCATCTTATTGATGGTAAGTCTGGTAACATCAAGATAACCCATGCTCACGATATCGCTATAGCTGAAACAATGCTAAAACTTTAATCGCGAAAGCACTATTCCAGAAACACTTTTTCACCTATTTCGTAGCTGATTTCTGATAATTTTCCCTTGATTTTCGTCCTTTCCATTCGTACGTCCGTATATTTCCGGCTATTCCTATAAAAACTGTATAAAAGGCATTTGCTATTTCCATGAAGGGAAACAGCCACAGCAATGCACCGCTTTTCTGAAATCGGGCAAAACCGATCATTAATGGGAAATCAATCACCATTTTTGCCAAGTATAGCACGAGGAATAGTTTGTAAAATCCCGGAAATATAAATGCTGAAAACCCTGAAATAAGAAGGATTGCATTTGCCAGGTAAACCAGTATTGATGTTGCAATAAGCATTAGATCGGTGTATGCTTTGCTTTTCGAAACCCAGCGCATCCGCTGATGCAGAAAGGGTTTTATTCCTTTGATGGGAGTTGTTTTTACAATGGCTTCAGCAGATTTTAAAAAACGAATTGACCCGGCTCCGAATTTCTTTTTAATGCTCATCATCAGGAGCATATCATCGCCCGACGGAAACTTTATATGACCTGAAAAACCTCCGCAGCTTTCGAATGCATGACGCGTAAAAGCAATATTAGCTCCATTGGCGAGTAAAGGAAACCCGGCACTGCACGATCCGGCAGCCGTCGAAATAAGGCTCATAAACTCCAGCGACTGAAATTTGCCGAATATACTACCATCATCCGTCATTTGTACTGGCCCGAGAATCATATGCGGTTTATACCGGTCGTAAAAAGCGGCCAAAGTCGAAATCCACGAACTGCCGGCGGTACAATCGGCATCGGTAATTACTATCAGCTCACCGGTCGATGATTTGATGCCGCGGGTTAAAGCTGCTTTTTTACCAAAATCATCGTTCTGGCTCAAAGTATATATTTTCAGAATCGACCCAGCCTCCTGATTCGCAGCTATTTCACTAAAAAAGCGATTTGTTTCATCCGATGAATGATCGTCAACAATAATTATTTCGAAAAGATCAGGTGGATAATCCTGTTGTAAAAGACTTTTAAGTAATGATTCAATAGTAGAAACTTCGTTTCGGACTGCAACAATAACACTTATTTTGATTTTGTGTTGCTGACCGGCAATTTTAAAAACTTTCAGTTTCCACCATCCTGCAGATATAGCTAATAGAAGCAATGTATAACACAAGAAAATGGATGAAGAAACAAGCAGGAAAATCATCGCCTGAAAAATTTTAACCTGAAAATAACCAACACCCCGGCAAGTGATGGCAATGCAATATTCACCAGCCATAGTAACGTTGATGCTGAAACCACCGCCAGTGAAGCAGAGGCATCAAGTCCGGAGTTTCCGGCCAGTAAACCGAAGAGAAAAACGGAAACTGATCCACGCACTCCAAGTTCGGTTAAAGCCACTGTTGGAATGGAGGCCAGCGTAAGGTAAATAACCGGAATCACCGTCATACATTGCAAAGCGGTGAAATTTAAACCTGTTAACCGAATGGCAAAATAAAACTGTGTGGAAAATACCAGGTAACGCGTCATGCTTAGTAAAATTACTTTCACGAGCAGTTGTTTAGGACAAGCAGCAATGGCATCTATACTGTTTTTTATTTTTTCGGAATATTTGGCCGGAATTAGTATCGAAATACGACGCAAAACCGAAATGTTGAAATAAGCAACTACCAGCACCAGCGATAAAGTAACCAGCGTTACCGAAAACCCGTTTACCAGCCATAAACTGTCGTTGATCAAAGCCGACAGATAAACCGGTGCAAAAACCACGTATGCCACTGTACCAAATACTATGGTAACAATCAGCTGACTAAAACTTCCTACAATTGTGAGTACAATTCCTTTGAGAGGTTCGGTGTTTTTAAGGATAAAAACACGACCTAAAAATTCCCCTACCCTATTTGGTGTAAAAACACTTACCGCCAGGCCACCAAGCACCGCCTGAAATGCTTTTCCGAAACTTATTTTTTCCGACTGCCTGATTAGCAATTTCCATTTCAGCGATTCGAGAGCCCAGTTGATCGCCATTAAACCCAATATGCCCAATACCATGAAAACAACACTTTTCCCTTTCACAATGGATTGAATAAAAGTGTCAACCTGTCCGGCAGGAAGCGAGTAAATACGTGAAAAAATATACGAAACTGACAGCGTGGCGATACTAAGCCTCGTGGCAATATCAAGTGTTTTTCGTACTTTTGGTGTCAGAATCAAAATGAGTGGGTAGGTTTTGGGGGTTAGGTTTTGGGGGGACTGGCTTCAAAATTTCGAGTTTCTATTTGTTACCTTGAACCCAAAGACTTTATACTTTTCATTAATTCATTGTAAATAAATACTACAGCTTAACTTCTCAGAACTTTGGCAAGCGAACGCATTATTTTAGGCATTGACCCTGGTACCAATATTATGGGCTTCGGGTTAATTGTGGATAAAGGTAAGAAAATTGAACTCATAGCGCTCGATGTAATAAAACTCGACCATCTGGATACGCAGCCATTGAAGCTAAAGAGTATTTTCGAAAAAGTACTTGCCCTTATCGATCATTACCATCCTGACGAAGTTGCGCTGGAGGCGCCTTTTTTTGGAAAAAATGTGCAGAGCATGCTCAAACTGGGTCGTGCGCAGGGTGTGGCAATGGCAGCCGCTTTGTACCGCGATATACCTATTTTTGAATATTCGCCCCGTAAAGTCAAGCAATCAATAACCGGGCATGGCAATGCTTCAAAAGAACAAGTTTCGGCCATGATAAACCGACTGCTTGTTATTGCCGAACAACCTAAATATTTCGATGCTACGGATGCGGTGGCGGTGGCTTGCTGTCATTATTTCCAGCGAACGGTAGCAGGAGAAGGGAAAAGCTATACCGGCTGGGGAGCGTTTGTGAGTAATAATCCGGGCAGGGTGAAGTGATGTTGGATGTCGGATTGTGTAATCATGGATTTAAGAATGTGGAAAACTAAGGGATTTATTATAACTCAATCTTAATTCCATTTCTGGCTTACTTCTCCCATCACGCACCGGTAAACTTCCTCTTCCCTTTATCGCCGATTTTCCTATGCCCGACCGTGCATAATTACTCTTTTATCCATTTCCCACTTTCGATTATTTTGTTTTTAAAAACAATTTGCCAGGGGTAAGTGCCGGCAGGGAGGTTTGAGGTATTAAGCCTTGTTTGTATGTTTTTAATGGTTTCGGTTATGGCAACGTGCCCCTGCATATCGTATAAGGTAAAACTTGCACCGTTTATTTGCGGACCCGATTGGATATTTAGAAAGTCGTGGCCGGGATTGGGGTAGATGATGGCATTCATGGGTTTTAATCCTGGTTCAGAATTCAATCCGGTTACTAATCCATTGGAATCCACTTTTATAATTAAAATATCCCGTTCGTAGTTTTGACCTGTAAAGTTAAAATAAGTAGCAAGCAATAAACATCCGCCATCATTTGTGGCCAGTATCCCATGCATTTCGTAGTATTTATCCAGTCCATAAAAATATTGCCATTTTTTGTTTAATTCGTTATCCAGATTAGCAAGAATCAAGTATGAACGCGAAGCCGGATTTGGATAATAAGCCTGATTAACAGTGCCCCCACAAAAAACATTTGTAGTATCAATAAAATCAAGATTCTGAATCCATGCCGGATATGTTACGGTGTCAACCAGATAAGGTCCAACTGTCTGATAATTATAAGCGTAGTAAGTTTTATCAAGTTTTTCAACAGCAATAAATTCATTATCATTCGAAGGTGCATAAGGGATCCAGGTCTGACCGGATAGCAGATATTGATGATCGTTGAATTGGCGAATGTTATTATGAAATCCAACATTATTGGTAATTGAATCTTCAAATGTGATATTGAAGTTATAATCCAATTCAACCATATTAGTAAGATATAGGTTTTGCGAGGTCATTCTGCCCCAAATTGGCATATAATAGCCGGTGAAATCAGTTTTTTCCATTATTGATGACGACCACTGAGGATCGGGGTATTGAAAACGAGCATAGTTTAATGAATCGCCATCAGCTGAAAGCCTGAAAATAAATACATCTTCCAAATTGATGTTGTCAGTATCATTATATAATCCATTTACTATAATATTACCAAAATGATCTAAACACTTACCATTTTTAAAAATACTTTAGGGGACTTCATATGTTTTTTCCTGAATAATACTTCGATCGCTTTCAAAATGGATTACCCAAAGTTTATTTTCAGTACTTTGATTACTTGAAAGGATACCTATTCCCACAAAAGTACCATCCCCATTCCTTATTAATTGAGGAACCCACGCTTTTGAATCAATACCAATTATACTTCGAGTTATTAAAGTGTCTCCGGCTAAACTAATTTTAATAAATTTCTGAATAACATTGTCTGCTATTTGCACAGTGGCTACTATTCGTGCGCATCCAATTTTCTGACACGTGCATTATAATTTTATTCCATATTTAACTTTACTATTATATGTTATTCATTATCAACATATTTAATAAATACCAAGAAACACATTATGTTTAATAACAAAGTAAAAGAAACCTACATCAACTTCTGATACGCCTGCCACCAGCGGTCGGGAATTTCGTCAGTAAGAGCCGTTTGATAATCAGCGGCTGAGCATGGCACAATATAGTGGCGACGGTATTTTTCGCGAATGTTATCGGTGCATTTCAGTTCCATCCACCAACGTTCCGAAGTTTTGCTTTTATAAAAAACTATGCCGTCTTCAAAATCAGTAACCTGCACGGTGTATCGGATGTAATTATCAGTTCCTGTTGAAGGATGATCGTCCTGACGGTGATAAAACCCATCAATAAAATACCATATCATCTGAGCAAGCAAATGCGCCGTTTGCCCGTTGCGGTCGAGAGCGGGATTCATTTCGAAAAAACCGGCTGAAGTAATTTTGTCGCTCATTCCGGCATAGCGCACTATCTGGCAGGCTTCCTCACCATAAAAACCATTCGGAGTTGCATTGGCATTGCCAGGAGCATCACTCTGCCTGATGGCCGACATATCGAATGTTAAAAGATCAGCATTACGCACCAGAGGTTCAACTTGCGTAATATCGCTTTGTAAAACGCCAAGTCGGTAAACATCAAAGAAAAGGTTTCGCATCAGATCGATGGCACCTTGTTCAACAAAATAGGTTTGATAACCAATATTTGTATAATTGAATAGGAAATTCGGTTTATGAAGGATGATGTGGCTGAGATAGGACCGCGAATTAAGTCGTTCTTCACTTTCACCCAGGTCGAACATATTATCGATTGCCGCAATATTGATGATATTTTTACGGTTTTTGTAAGCGCGGTATATGGCAAAAGTCAAATCCTGTCCGCCACCAATAACCAATGGTATGATGCTTAGCTCCAAAAGTGCTTCAACCACTGCAGTAACAGCAAAATAAGTATCCTCAACCGTATCGCCGCGCATAATATCGCCAAGATCGGCAACCTGCGTTTTGTAGGTTCCCGGTAAAAGCCTGTACAAGTATTCGCGAACACTCAGCGAGGCCATTCCACAACCCTGGTTATCAACGGCACTGCGGTCGTCGTCAACGCCAATAATGGCAATTTCAATATCAGCCAGGTCGGGAAACCCGCTTTCAGCATTGTGTTTACTGAAAACTTCGCCTAATCGCCTGCCTGCGTGAGCGGCCACATTGGGAAGTATAATTTCCTGAACCGGTTTAAAGTAGCTGGAAATATGCATGGGTTGGGGGTTGGGCTATGGGGATTAGGGGTTTGGGCGATCGGGGGACAAGGAGACAGGGGGCAAGGGGAGATTTTCGATGAGATTGTTTATCAGAAGAATTTGTGAGGCTGAGTGGAGTAGAAACCAGAAATTACAATTCAGATAATCACAGTTTAGGACTTCTTACCACGGGGAACAAATTTCTTTTTAGCTGGTGCAGGTGCATCGCCCAATTTGATGCACTCCTCGAGGGTAAGCATGGCTGGTTCCGTGCCTTTTGGAATTTTGATATTGTTCTTGCCGATTGCGATATATGGCCCATAGCGTCCATTAAGTACAAGTACGTCAGGCCGTTCCGGAAACGCTTTAATAGTGCGGTTAGCATTTTCGGTACGTTTTTCTTCTATCAGTTCAATGGCACGTTCGATGGTTATTGTAGCCGGATCGTCAGTCTTTTTAAGCGAACAGAATTTGGATTGATGCAATACATAAGGCCCGAAACGACCAATTGCCACGGTAACATCAGCATCCTCAAACTGCCCGAGCATACGGGGATAGTCAAACAATTTCAGCGCTTCTCCGAGTGTAATACTTTCCAGAGTTTGTCCTTTGCGAAGACCAGCAAATTTAGGCTTGTCGGGCGAATCGGTTTCTCCCATCTGGGCAATAGCACCAAACCGGCCAAGTTTTACATAAATATTAATACCCGTTTCAGGATCAACGCCAAGTAATTTTTCGCCTTTGGCTTTTTCGCCGCTTTCTAATGTTTCGAGTACTTTTTTGTGAAAAGGAGTATAAAACTCGCTTATCATATGGTTCCAGGCTTTAAGGCCATCAGCAATTTCATCAAATTCCTTTTCAACACTGGCGGTAAAATTGTAGTCCATTATATCGTCGAAATACTGCTGCAGAAAACGGGTTACCAGTTCGCCTGTATCAGTTGGAAAAAGTTTTGATTTCTCAAATCCGAATTTCTCACTTTTGGTGGTCTCCTTAATTTTTCCCTCTTTCAGCAGCAATTGACTGATATCGCGTGTGTTGCCATCCCTGTCCTCTTTTACAACATACTCGCGTTTAACGATGGTCGAAATAGTAGGTGCATACGTAGAAGGACGTCCGATACCCAGTTCTTCAAGTTTCTTTACCAGACTGGCCTCGGTATAGCGTGGCTGACTTGTCGAGAATTTCTGAACCGCTTCTATTTGTTTCATATCAAGCTTTTCGCCTTTTTTAACCGGCGGAAGCAGGCCTTCGGTTTGTTCGGTATCATCATCGGATGATTCCATGTAAACTTTCAGGAAACCGTCGAATTTAATCACTTCACCCATTGCCACAAACTGTTCGCTGCTGTTGGAAAGGTCGATGGATATATTTGTTTTTTCCAACACTGCATCAGCCATTTGAGATGCGATAGTACGTTTCCATATCAGTTCGTAAAGGCGTTTCTGCGATGCATCACCGTCAATTGAGCTGGCATTCATGTATGTTGGGCGGATAGCTTCGTGAGCTTCCTGTGCTCCTTTGCTCTTGGTGGCAAACTGACGCGATTTGTGGTATTGTTCGCCAAATTGATTGTTAATTTCTTCTTTAGCCATACCCAGAGCCGTTTTCGAAAGGTTCACTGAGTCGGTACGCATATAAGTAATTTTACCACTTTCGTAAAGTTGCTGGGCTACGGTCATGGTTCGGCTTACCGAAAATCCCAGTTTTCGGCTGGCTTCCTGTTGAAGTGTTGAAGTTGTAAAAGGAGGTGCCGGTGAGCGTTTTCCTGGTTTTTGTTCAACATCAGCAACTGTGTATATAGCTTTAACGCACAGCTCAAGAAAAGCACGTGCTTCCTCAAGAGTAGGAAACCGTTTTGGCAGGTCGGCTTTCATTTCAGCCTTGCCATTATCGTTGTTAACGCCAAATAATCCGCTTACTTTATATGCAAATGTCGATTGAAAACCACGTATATCTTCCTCACGCTCCACAATCAGTCTAACGGCAACGCTCTGTACGCGACCGGCCGACAATGACGGTTTTACTTTTTTCCAGAGTATGGGCGATAATTCGAAACCAACGAGCCTGTCGAGCACACGGCGGGCTTGCTGAGCGTTAACCAGGTTAAGGTCAATTTTACGCGGGGTTTTTATAGCCTCAGTAATAGCTGATTTTGTGATTTCGTGAAAAACAATACGGTTTGTTTTTGCAATGTCAAGTTTAAGCACTTCGGCCAGATGCCACGAAATGGCTTCCCCTTCGCGGTCCTCGTCAGTGGCTAACCATACGGTTTCGGAAGCATCGGCGAGTTTTTTCAATTCGCTGATTACTTTCTTTTTGTCAGGCATAATTTCATATACCGGCTTAAACTGATTGTTCACTTCTATACCAAGCTCTTTGGTTGAAAGATCGCGCACATGGCCGAAACTCGACTTAACAATAAAATCCTTACCCAGGTAACCTTCGATGGTTTTAGCTTTGGCAGGAGACTCGACAATAACAAGATTTTTGCTCATACTTGATGGTTTTATACCAGAAAATCAGCTGCAAAGTAACGCAATATAATTACAACAGAGAGGACATATTGCATACTATACCTTAATAATGTGATTTTTCGAACATCTGCAAAGAGACGATTTTACATATATCAAAACAATCAAAGTAACTGATAAGCAGTTAAATACATATCGAAATCTGTGCCTTATTTTATTGTAATTTTGTAAATTGAAAAAAAGCAGAAATTATTTATAATACCTGATTGAATAGTGGAAATTAAAAAGAAAGCATATATTGAGACCTACGGATGCCAGATGAATTTTTCGGACAGCGAAATAGTAGCCTC